>NZ_JBEYXK010000048.1:0-49966 GCF_040645035.1 Streptomyces sp. NPDC046876
GCCGCCCCGCGGGGGTGACCCGCGGGCCCGGGGGGGGGGGGGGCGGCGGTGGTCCGCGTACCGGCGCCTCGTCGCGTTACCGCATGTCCGCCGGGGAGATGATGCACAGCGCCCAGATGACGAAGCCGCTGATGGCGACGGCGATGAGCGACCAGAACGGGTAGTAGGGCAGGGAGAGGAAGTTCAACAGGATGACGACGGCCGCGATGAAGATTCCCGCGATCCGCCCCCACAGGGGTGCCTTGAAGAGGGCGGCGCCCACGATCACGGCGATGATGCCGAAGATCAGGTGAAGCCATCCCCACGCGGTCACGTCGAACTGGAAGATGTAGTGCGGCGTCCGGACGAACACTTCGTCGCGGGCGATGCCCATGATGCCGCGGCAGATGCCGAGCACCCCGGCGACGAGCAGCATCACGGCAGCGAATACCACCAGTCCTCCGGCAGCCGCCAGGGTCTTTGCGGAGTGGCCGCGTGACGTGGTCGGTGTGTTTGCCATGGTGATCCTTACTCTTTCCGGCCCCCGCTGTTCGCCTTCAGGATCAGTCCGCGGGCAGCCCGGTGCCCTCACCCGTGACGGGTGGTTCGACAGGCCGGTGTCGGTGCCGGGGGGCCGCTACTGCGGTTCCTGAGGTTCCTGCAGTTCCTGCGGCTCCTGCGGCGCCCGGGTGTCGGTGGACTGGCGTCGCACGGCCGCCTCCACCGCACCGAACAGGATCCGCGTGGCCACGCCGACGGCCAGGATGTTGCCCACCATCTGCGTCATCGTCACGATCCGCGCGGGCTCGGTGAGGGCCACGATGTCCCCGAAGCCGACGGTGCTGAACACCGTCAGCGTGAAGTACAGGGAGTCGGTGCGGGTGAGCGGCTGCGTGAAGCTCCCGGGCGTGGACGCCTCGAGGAGGTAGTACGTCGTCGCATAGAGCAGCAGAAAGAGCGGGACGGTCGTCGCGAGCGCCTCGACCGCCCGCAGCCGCGGGTGGTCGGAGCGGGCGATCGACCGGATCTGCGCGGTGAAGATGACCGCGACGGCGCTCAGGCCGAGGATAAGGGCGGTGGCGTCGACTTTCTTCCCGGTGAAGGGCAGCAGGTAGTACGCGGCGAGGAGGACGGTGACCGTGGTCAGGGACCTGACGGTCACGAACAGCGCCGCCCGGCCCGGCCGGCGCAGGCCGGGAGCCGGTGTCGCGGCTGCGCCGGGGCCGGGCGGAGGGCTGCCCTGGGCGGAGTCCGTCGTGTCCATCCTGCCTCCTGCCCCGACCCTCACCCGTCCTGGGTGACAGCATGGACCACACCGCCCCGGATCACGGCCATGCGGTGCCGCGGGCGCCGGGGTGCACACGGATGGGCGCGCGCCCCGCCGTCCCTAGTGCTGTGGCCGGAAAGGTTTGCCGGGTCGCGGCGTCCGGTGCGGTGCATCGCAAGGCGGAGGGCCTCGGCTCGTACTGGACGTACTTGCGAGGGCCGACAACGCGGCGAGGTGCCGTGCCTGGGGCACCTCCCAGCGGTAGCCGGGGGAGCGTCGCGACCCGGTGAACCTTTTCGGTCACAGAACTAGTGGGACAGGGCCGACTTGGCAGCCACGATCACCGCGCCGAGCACCAGGTTGACCGCGGCGGACGCGGCGACCAGACGGCGCGGCGCCCCAGCGCGCACGGCTCCGGCGACGGCCCAGCCGATCTGGCCGCACAGGGCGACGGCGAACGCCAGCCACACCGTCCCCTTGAGGTCCAGCCCGAGCAGGGAGCCGACCGCCACGGCGGCGGCCGGAGGCACCGAGGCCTCGATGATGGACCGCTCGCCCTTGCACACCGCCCGGAACTCGCGCCAGGTCAGGTGCCCCTCGGTCAGCGAGATGCCGAAGAGGTGCGCGTAGACGTGGGCGGCCCAGAACACCAGACCCGTGCACAGCAGCAGTGCGCCCAACTCCACCCGGGGGTAGTGCCCGAGCGTGCCCGCCCCGACGATCACGGAGGCGGCCAGCAGCGATCCGTAGACGGCGCCGGTGTAGTCGACGGGCGCCCGGTCCGGTGGGCGCCGCCAGTGCCAGTGCCGCTTGCGCACCGGTGCCCCACCGGGCTCCCCGCGCGCCACGGCCCCGGGGCCGTCCGCGGGCCCGGCGGGCGGCTCGGGTCGGCGGCCGCCCGCCGCCCGGCCCATCGTCAGGGCGAGTCTGCGCACACCGGCCCAGTCCATCGGGACGCCCGCGCGGTTCCCCGGCCGGTGCCTCGGTACGAGGACGCGCAGCGCGCCGGGCTCCACACGGCAGCGCACCGGCGCCGGCACCATGAGCGACTCGCCGTCGATCCCGACGCGCACGAGCGGCGCGTCGGAGTCCACCAGCACTTCGCGGGCCGTCAGCGCGGTCAGGCCCGCGGCGTACCGGCCGCGCAGGATGCCCGCGGCCTGGGCGGCGTTGTCCACCTTCACGCCGAGGACGCCGAGGACGCCCGCGTCGAGCCGGCTGCGCCGGCCCAGGCCCGCCGGGTCACCGGTTCCGTAGGGGTTGTTGCTGACCAGCACCGCCTGGGGGTCCTCGACCGTGGTGCCTTCGGCGTGGAGCGTCAGCCGGGGGCCGGTGTGCCGCGCCAGCAGGTCCGGCAGCAGGCTCAGCGTCGTACCGATCTTGTCGTCGCGGTACGCCGGGCTCTGCACCACCTCGGCGTAGGTGCCGAAGGAGGCGTTGTTGACGAATGCCCGCTCGCCCACGCGGCCGAGGTCCACCCGCAGTTCGATGCCGTCGGTGAGGGCGTCCAGGCAGGTCGACGGGTCGCGCCGGTCCAGCCCGAGGTCCATCGCGAAGTGGTTGCGGGTGCCGGCGCTGATGACCAGGAACGGCACCCCGCGCTCGGCGGCGACATCGGCGACCAGGGCCTGCGTACCGTCGCCCCCGGCGACCCCGAGGAGGTCGGCGCCGCGGTCCGCGGCGCGGCGCGCCAGCTCCGCGACGTCCTCGTGGCGGTCGGGGTCGAGCAGCACCACCTCGGCACCGAGCGCCTCGGCCTTCTCGCGCAGGCGGAAGGCGGCGACCTTCCCTCCCCCGGACCGCGGGTTCATGATCAGGAAGGGGTGTCGCGGCACCGGCGCCGGATACCCCGGCATGCGGGAGCGCCCCTCGTCGGCCAGGGCCGACCGCCCGGTCCCCACGGCCAGCGCCCACAGGGCCACCGCGCACAGCACGACCCACAGGAGCTCTGCGCGTACGTACGAGAGGACCACGGCGACGGGCGCCGCCACGGCCAGGACCAGGGCGATCCAGCGGACCGGCCCGCGGTGCGCCAGGAACAGCCACACCGTCGCCGCGGTGACGGCCACCCCCGCCAGGCCCACCGCCACCAGGAGGATGCTGCGCAGCCCGGCGAAGGCCAGCATGACGGCGAGCGCCGCCGTGCCCGCCAGCAGCGCCACACGGGCCTTGGCGTGCATGCTCACGCAGCCCACCTCCCTTCCGCGACACCCGTTCCCCCGTCCATTGGCGGCCGGGACCCGTCCGGCCCGCATCGCCCGGGCCGGGCGATGTGCGCGGCGTGCGATCAAGACGGCGGGGCGTGACCATAGGAGGGCAGTGCTCGGGGCCCCGCCACCGCCCGGCAGCGGCTCCGGCGGCGGGGAGCGGACACGAACACGAGGCCGAGAGAAGCGGCCCCGCACCGTGCTGAGCCGCTCCACCCGGGGGTATGACCTCATGACCGTGCCTCTGTCCGTGCCTCTGACCGGCGACCCCCTGCTCGCCGCCAAACTCGCCGTGCCCTTCCAGGCGCCCGGCCTGGTGCGCCGCCAGCGGCTGCTGAACCGGCTCACCCGGGGCACCGAAGGACCGCTGACGCTGATCACCGGAGCGCCGGGCGTCGGGAAGACCGCCCTGGCCGCCTCGTGGGCCCGGTCCGCGTCCGCGCCCGGCCCGGTGGTCTGGCTGACGCTCGACGAGGACGACACCCCGGGCGTCTTCTGGGCCTACGTCATCGAAGGGCTCCGGCGCTCCGGGGAGCTGGCCGAGGACGCCCTCGGCACACCCGTCTGCGCGGACGACGTCGACCGCTCGCTGCTGATCCGCCTGGCCTCCGCGCTCGAAGGCGCGCCCGGTCCGCTCGTGGTGGTCGTCGACGGCCTCGAAAAGGCCCGGGGCAACGCCGTGCACAGCGGCCTGCGGTTCGTCTCGGACCACGCCGGCCCGGCCCTGCGGCTGGTCCTCATCAGCCGGGAGGACCCGCCGCTGCCGCTGCACCGCTACCGGGCCGAGGGGCGCCTGCAC
Organism: Streptomyces sp. NPDC046876; assembly: GCF_040645035.1. Lineage (NCBI taxonomy): Bacteria > Bacillati > Actinomycetota > Actinomycetes > Kitasatosporales > Streptomycetaceae > Streptomyces > Streptomyces sp. NPDC046876. The sequence goes on from NZ_JBEYXK010000048.1 coordinate 4,253, forward strand.
GAAATCCGGGAGCACGACCTGGCCTTCACCCGGCGCGAGGCGGTCCAACTGCTGCGGGACCAGGGGCCCGCCCCCGACGACCACGTCGTGGACCTCCTCCTGGAACAGACCGAGGGCTGGGCCGCGGGCCTGCGCCTGTGCGCGCTCGCCATGGCGCGCTCCGAGGACCCCGCCGCCTTCGCCCGTTCCTTCACCGCGTCCGAGCAGGCGGTGTCCGACTACCTCCTCACCGAGGTGCTCGCCGTCCAGCCCGAGCCGGCCCGCGAACTGCTGCTGCGCACGGGCATCCTCAACCACGTCCACCCCGACCTCGCCGCGGCCCTGACCGGGCGCAGCGACTCCGGCCGCATCCTGCAGAACCTGGCCCGCTGCCACGCGTTCGTGGAACCGCTCCCCGGCACCCGGTGGTACCGCTTCCATCCCCTGTTCGCCGAGGTCCTGCGCGCCCATCTGCGCAGCAGGCAGCCCGAGCTGGAGCCCCTGCTGCACCGCCGCGCCGCCCGCTGGTACGCCGAACAGGGCCGCAGCGCCGAGGCCGTGGACGAGGCCGCCGCGGGCGGCGACTGGAGCTTCGCCGCCGCCCAGACCGTCCGGCACCTGCTGGTCGCCCCCATCCTCGCCGGCTCCGGGGCCTCCCCCTCCGCCGACACCTTCTCCCGCATGCCCGACGACACCCCCGGCGTCAGACCGGCCCTCGTCGCCGCCGCCTGCTGCATGGCCCGCCAGGACGTCGAGGGCTGCCGCTCCCGCCTCGCCCGCGCCGAGGGCGGACCGGACGGCGCTGGCCCGGAGGCCGAACCGGCCGACCGGCTCACCGCCGCCCTCCTGCGGCTGCTGTCCGCCCCCGGCCCCGCCGACGAGGCGGCGCACCGGATCACCGCACTGCTGGCGCGGGTACCGGCCGAGGAGTGCATCCGGCACCCCGAGATAGAACCGCTGCGCCTCTACGGCCAGGCGTGCGCCTGCCTGCGCGGCGGCCGCCTGCAGTCCGCCCGCGAGGGTCTCGAACAGGCGGTCCGGGCCTGTTCCGGCGATGCCACGGTGCTGCTGCGCCACCGCTGTCTGGGACGGCTGGCGCTGGCCGACGCCGTCGCCGGAGCCCTGACCCTCGCCGAGGAGCACGGCGCGGCCTCCCTGGCCATCGCCGACGAGCACGGCATCCCCGACTCCCACCGCTCCGGTGCTGCCGGCCTGGCGCTCGCCGCCGTGGCCGTCGAACGGGAGGAACTCGCCGCGGCGGCCGTGCAGCTGGACCGCGCCGAGCTGCTCGCCGACACCCACCGCGACCCCGACCTCCTGATCGAGCGGTCGGTGCTCCGCGCGCAGCTGGAGACCGCCCGGGGCCGCTGGGACGCCGCCCGCAGCCACCTCGACGGCCACCTCGACGAGGCGGCCGCGCCCCCGCCCGGGCCGGCCGCGCGCCTCGCCGTCGCCTACGCCACCGCGGCCCTGGCCCGGGGCGACGTCGACGCGGCGGCCACCGCCCTGGACCACGTTCCGGCGGAGGACGGCCCTCCCTCGCACACCGTGGCCCTCGCGCAGGTCCGAGCCGCCGCCGACCGTCCCGTACAGGCCCTGCAGCTGATCGAGACCGCGGAGGAGTCCGACGCGGTGACCGTCCCCGACCGGGTCCGCCTGGTCCTGCTGCGCGCCCACCGGGCACTGCTCGACGGCCACGAGGACAGGGCGCGCACCCTGCTCGTCCAGGCCCTCGACACCGCGCGCCCCGAAGGACTCAGGCGGCCGTTCACGGAGGCCGGCCCCTGGGTACGGCACCTGGCCGCCGGCCTCAACGGGCGCAGCGGCTCCTACGCGTGGCTCGCCACCCCGCACGGCCCGGCCGACCACCGGGTGGTCGAGGAGCTGAGCCGCCGTGAGCGGGAGGTCCTCCAGCAGGTGGCGCGCATGATGTCCACCGAGGAGGTCGCCGCCGAGCTGCACCTGTCCGTCAACACCGTCAAGACCCACCTGCGCGGCATCTACCGCAAGCTGTGCGTCTCCCGCCGGCGCGACGCGGTGGAACGCGCCCGCGAACTGCACATGCTGTGACGCCGCCGACACCGGCGCGGCCCCTCCTCACCTGCGACGGGTGAAGTGCGCCGGCGGGCCGCGGACCACCATGGACGAGGCGGGCCCGACGGGCTGCGGCGACCGGGAGGGAAGGACGGATGCCCATGCGCTACGAATTTCGGATCACGGGCCAGGTGTCCGAGCCGGTCTCCCATGCCTTCCCGGAGCTCAACGAGTACCCGGCGGCCCGTCAGACCCTCTTCTTCGGCACCGTGACGGACGAGGCACACCTCTACGGCCTGCTCGGGCGGTTCCGGGACCTGGGGCTGCACGTCGAGGAGATGCGACGCCTGCCCGACTGACCGGGCAGGGTCGCCCAGGACCCACGCAGGCAGGAGGCGGCGCCGTGACCACGTCCGCGGTTCCCCCGGTCCACGCCCTCACACCGGCCGAGCGCGCGGAGCGCGGCAAGCGGGCGCGCGCGAACGTACCGCGCTCCCGGCAGGCGCTGTTCGATCCGGGCGGGGACAGGCCCGATCCCGTCGAGGTGCTGCTGGCCCAGGCCGGGACACGGGTGCCGGAACTGGTTCCCATCCGGCACGGGCGCATGCTGGCCTCGCCCTTCCGCTTCTACCGCGGTGCCGCCGCCGTCATGGCATCCGACCTGGGACGCGCACCTCACACGGGCCTGACCGTCCAACTGTGCGGGGACGCCCACGTCCTGAACTTCGGTCTCTTTGCCTCGCCCGAGCGCTCCCTCGTCTTCGACGTCAACGACTTCGACGAGACGTACCCCGGCCCCTTCGAATGGGACGTCAAACGGCTCGCGGCGAGCCTCGCCGTCGCCGGCCGCGACAACGGGTTCACACCGCAGGAGCGGGCCGCCGTCGTGAGCGAAGCCGTCTCGGCGTACCGGCGGCGGATGCGACGCCTCGCCGAGATGCGCGTCCTGGACATCTGGTACGCCCGGGACGACTCCGAGGACCTCCGCCTGATCGCCGCGCAGGGCGGCGAGCGCATCCTGCGGCGTATGGACCGGGCCCTGGCCAAGGCCCGCACCAGGGACCACCGCCAGGCCCTGGCCAAGCTCACCCACCGGGTCGACGGGAAGCTGCGCATCGCGCCCGACCCGCCCCTGATCGTGCCCCTGTCCGACCTGCTGGACGACTCCGCCCGCACGGACCAGGACACCGCCGTGCGCGGCCTCGTCGAGGCCTACGCGCAGAGCCTGTCCCCCGAACGCCGCGCACTGCTCGCGCGCTTCCGCCTGGTCGACATCGCCCGCAAGGTGGTCGGCGTCGGCAGCGTCGGCACCCGCTGCTGGATCCTCCTGCTGGCCGGCCGGGACGAGGACGACCCGCTCCTGCTCCAGGCGAAAGAGGCACAGGAGTCCGTCCTCGCCCCCTACGCCGCCCCGGCCGCCTACGAGAGCCAGGGCCAGCGCGTCGTGTCGGGGCAGCGGCTGATGCAGGCCACCAGCGACATCTTCCTCGGCTGGATGCGGGCCACCGGCATCGACGGCCTGGACCGCGACTTCTACGTCCGCCAGCTGCTCGACTGGAAGGGCGGCGCCCCCGTGGAGACGATGCGCCCGGAGGGCCTGCGCTTGCTCGCCCGGGCCTGCGGCTTCTCCCTCGCCCGGGGCCACGCACGCTCCGGCGACCCCGTCGCCATCGCCTCCTACCTCGGCATGGCCGACACCTTCGACCGGGCGCTGACCGCTTTCGCCGAGGCCTATGCCGAACAGAACCTGCGTGACTACGACGCGCTCGTCGACGCCGCGCGGATCGGCCGCGTACCGACGGCCGAGGGCTGACCCACCGACCGTCCGCGGGCCACGCCGGCGGGCACCGAGAAGAGGGACGAAGAACATGGATCCGACCGCCCCGGTCCCCCCGGAAGGCCAGAGCCCCCAAGGGCCCCACCCCCCGCTGAGCGCGGAGGAGTACGCGGAGTACAGACGGCTGCACAAGGCCGCCACGGTGCGCCACCGGCGGCTGCGCTACTCGGGGGCCTCGGTCCTGCTCCTGCTCGCGCTCCTGCTGTCACCGGTCGCCGTCGTGGCGGCCTGGCTGGACGAGACGATCAGTGACTCCGACCGGTACGTGCAGACGGTGGCGCCCCTCGCCGACGAGCCCGCCGTCCAGAACGCGGTCACCGACCGGCTGACCAACCGGGTCGTCTCCAACGTCGACGTCAAGGCGATCACCGAGGCGCTCGGCCGGGCCCTGGAGAAGGCCGACGCGCCGCCCCTGATCGTGGAGAAGTCGCAGGCCCTCGAAGCCCCGTTGAAGAGCGCCCTCACCTCGGCGGTCCATGCCGTGGTGGCCAAAGTGGTGACGAGCGACCAGTTCGAGACGGTGTGGACCGAGGCCAACCGGCGCGCCCAGGCGGCCGTGGTCAAGGTGCTGACCGGTGAGGGCTCCAGCGCCGTACAGGCCAGCGGGGACACGATCGTCCTCGACCTCGGCACGCTCACCGACCAGCTCAAGAAGCGCCTCGTCGACGCCGGGTTCGAGAAGGCGTCCGCCATCCCCGAGGTGGACAAGCAGATCCCGCTGCTCAAGGTCGACAAGCTCAACCAGGCCCAGGACGCCATGCGGCTGTTGAACGTCGTCGGCGTGTGGCTGCCCGTGGTGGCCCTCGCCCTGGCGGCCCTCGCCATCTGGTGCGCCCCCGCCCACCGGGTGTGGCTGATGGCCACCGCCATCGGAGTGGGCGTGATGATGGCGGTGCTGCTCATCGCCCTGGCCGTGGCCCGGCGGATCTACCTCGACTCGGTGCCGCCGGCGACCCTGCCACCGGACGCCGCCGCCGTCATCTACGACACGCTGGTGCGGTTCCTGCGGGAGAGTGCCCGCACGCTCATCGTCGTCGCCGTGATCACCCTGCTGGCCGCGTACCTGTACGGGCCGGGGCGCGGCGCCCGCGTCGTGCGCACCGCGGCCGGCCGGACCACCGGCGCCGCAGGGCGTTCCCTCGCCCGGCTCGGCCTGCGCACCGGTTCCACGGGGCGGTGGCTGGACGGCCACCGGCGCTGGACGACCGGCGTGGTGATCGGGGCCGGAGCGCTGGCCCTGCTGCTCTGGAACCATCCGACACCCGCGGTCGTGGCCGTCGTCTCCGGGATCGTCGTCCTCGTCCTGGCCCTGCTCGGGATCCTCGCGGCCGCCCCGGGGGACGGACCGCACCCCGGCCAGGAGGCGGGCCACCCCACCCGGAGCGGGTGATGCGGACGGGGACGAGCGGAGGGAGCGTGGAGTAGGCCAAGCAGACGCCGCCCCGACCTCGGGGCGGCGGCCCGACGGAGGCGAAAATGAACGATTATCCGCTGCTCAACGCGTTCCTCACCATGCTCTACTTCTTCCTGTGGATCATGTGGTTCTTCCTGCTCTTCAAGATCATCGCGGACATCTTCCGGGATGACAGCCTGAGCGGCTGGGGAAAGGCCGGCTGGACCGTCTTCGTCTGCCTCCTCCCCTTCCTGGGCGTCTTCGTCTACCTCCTCGCCCGCGGCCGCGGCATGGGCGAACGCGATGTGAAGCAGGTGCGTGAGCAGGAGCAGGCCTTCCGGGCGTACGTGCAGCAGGCGGCCGAGACCACCCCGTCCGCGGCGCCGACGACCGGCGAGGAGCTGTCCAAGCTCGCCGCACTGCGCGACCACGGCGACATCACCCCCGCCGAGTACGAGCAGGCCAAGACGAAGGTGCTCGCATCCCACTGACCGCGACGGCGCGCAGGAGGCATGGTGGCCACTCCCGAGGGTGCGCCTGAGCTCCTCCTGCGCGCGGTCCTGCGCAGGCCGCAGCGGATGCCCGAACTGCTCGCCGACTTCGCCCTGCGGCACGCCGGACCGCGTGCCGCACGAAGCGTGGCCCGGCTGCGCGCCGAGCGGCCCGACGCGGACGCCGCCTCGCTCGGTGCCGAGGCGGTCGCGCGCGGCATGCGCAGGACGGTCAGCGAGGGCGCCTTCGTCGGCGGCCCGTTCCTGGTCTTCGTCCCGGTCGCGTTCTGCGCGGCGCTGCTGAGCCAGGCCCGGACGATGCTGGAGCTGGCCGCGCTCGCCGGACACGACCCGACGGCGCGGCGGCGGGCCGCCGAACTCCTGGTGCTGCAAGGGGTCTACGAGGACGAGGACACCGCGGAGCAGGCCCTGGCGGCGGACCGGGCCGAGGACCGCCGACCGCCCGGGCCGCCCGAGGACGGCCCCCGCCGCCGCCGGATCCCCGTGTTGACGGCGCTGGTCCTGCGCATGGCCAAACTCCTCGGGCTGATGCCGCCCCGCCGTACGGACACCCCTCCGACCGCTCGCGACCGCCTCGTCCTGGTGAGCCGCTGGGCGCTCCTGGGAGTGACGTTCCTGGTGGGCACGGTGGCCCCGCTGGTGTGGCTGCCCTACATGGCGGTGTCGTACCGCAGGGGAACCCGCCAGGTGCTGAGCCGCGCCGCGGCGTACTACCTCACCGATGCCCCGCTGCCGTCGCAGCGCGGTCCCACCTCCCGCCTGGACCCCGGCATGCTGGCCGCCGCGGCGCGGGCCGTGGGATTCGTGGTGCTTCCCGTGCTCCTGGTGCTGTTGGTCCACCTCTTCGACCTTCGGATGGCCGGAAGCGTATGGCCGGTGGCGGGCATCGTCCTGATCGCGGCGTCCATCGTGGCGGGCGCGCTGTGGCACTACGGACGCCGCCGCCGACGCCGGCGCCGTCGCCCGGACTGACCGGGTGGGCCGTGCTCCCCTCGGCGGGGGAGCCGTCTAGCATGTTCGGACCAACCATGACCAAGTTGAAAACATGAACATCGGCTGAAAAATTGATATCTGCGATAGCGCGAGCGGGTGCGCGAACAGACGGGGGAGACGGGTCCGGTGCGTGGCGCCGGCCGCGGGTCCTGCTGTGGGCCGCGGTGAGCGCGGTGGGCCTCGGGTTCCTCATCGCCCTGGAGATCGCCGCGCGCCACTACGGCGTGCCGGGGCCGATCACCGTCCAGTCGCGCGAGGTGATCTTCGCGCCGCAGTCGGGCACCGTGCTGTACGCCAGCATGGCCTTGATGCTCGTCGTGCTCCCCTGGCGGCAGCGGTTCCTCGCCGTCGGCGCCGCAGTCGGCATCGACCTGGTCTTCTGGCTGGTGCGGTGGGCGGTCGGCGCCCAGATGATGTTCGGCAACGGCGCACTGTGGGTGACCCTGGGCTGTGCCGTCATCGCCGTCACGCGCCGCACCGGGCGGGAGCGCGCCCTGCTGCTCAAGGGCGTCGGACTGGCCCTGCTGCTGGTGGCCGGCCGCAAGACCGGCTACACCTGGCTGCTGATCACCTCGAAGACCCGGCCGATGGTGCTCGACCAGTACGTGGCGACGGCCGACCACGCGCTCGGCAACCCGTCCTGGGTGGCGGGCCGGATCGTCGAGGCCACCGGCACGGTCGGCGCCCACGTCCTCGACTGGGTCTACATCCAGCTCGCCGTGGGCGCGGTCCTCGTCGCGCTGTACCAGCTGCGGGGCGTGGCGGCCGAGCGCCGCTTCCCGCGCCACCACCTCGTGCGCACGTTCCTCGTCATCGGACTGCTCGGCCCCGCCATCTACATGATCTTCCCGGTGGTCGGACCGATCTTCGCCTACGGGGCGGACGGGGGGCACTGGGCGGTGGCCGACCTCTGGCCGAACACGCCGTCGCCGGTCGGCACCCCGCAGCCGATGGCCTTCGACGGGGTCACCCCGCGCAACTGCATGCCCAGCCTGCACACGGCGTGGGCCACCGCGATCTTCCTCCACTCCCGCAAGGGCCCGTGGGCCCTGCGCTGGCTCGGCACGTTCTGGCTGATCGCCACCCTGGGCGCCACGCTCGGATTCGGCTACCACTACGGCGCGGACATCGTCGGCGGCGTGGTGTTCACGCTCACGATCGACGCGGCGCTGCGCGCGCACGACCAGGGCTGGGACCGGCGGGGCATCCGGCTGGCGGTGTACGGCACGGCCGTTTTCGCCGCGCTGCTGTCCTCGTACCGCTACCTGTCGACGCAGATGGCCGCACACCCGTGGGTGTTCGGGCCGCTGGTCGTCCTGGCGATGGGCTCGGTGATCTACGGCTACGTGCGGACCACCGGGGCCTGGGAACGGCAGGACGCGTCCGTACGGCTGCCGCAGCAGCGGCGCGAACGGCAGCCCGAACCGGTCTGAGCCGCGGCGCGCGGCGCGCGGTGACAGGGGGTGGGGTCAGGGCGCGGCGGGCGCCGCGCCCTGCACCGGGCGGGCCGGTCCGCGGCCGGGCTCGCAGAGGCGGAAGCGGTGCCGCTCGGTGGCCAGCTCATGGCCCGACGCATCACTGAACGTCCCCGTGACCTCGTACGTGTTGCCCACCGAGCGGCCGTTCGGCAGCCGCTCGGGGGGCATGCGGATCTCGTACGGTCCGCCGGCCCGGTAGCCGCCCAGGGCGGTCCGGACGGTGGAGAGCACCGCGCCGTCGCGGACCCGGGTCTCGGTGTAAGCCAAGCCGTCGATGTCCACGGCCGTCCGGAAAACGAGGGCCAGCGTGACGACCGCCCCGTGCGGCAGGTCGAACGGGTCCGGGACCGTCCCATCCGCGGGCGCCTCCAGCGGGACGTCCATCTCTCCGAACTCCTCGGACAGGAGCGCGATGCGCACCAGCCGGAACGGGGTGCCCGGTGTCGTGCCGTCCATGGCAGCCACCTGCCCCTGAACGGCTGCCGGAAACGCGGGCGGGCCGGTTCGGGCCGGTTCCGGCCGGTTCCGGCCGGGGCATGCCGTCGAGATGGCGGGGCAGACGCCGGACCCGGCTCTCGCGCCGGGCAGGACCCGGCAGGAAGGAGCGCCGATCACGGGCCACGCGCTCCCGGAATCCGCCTTGGGCACAGCGCTCCCGCGGTACGGGCCGCAGGGCTGGGCCCCGTACGCGTGGACCTCGCCGCCGGCCCGGCGACCACCGCTCCGCCGACACTGCTCGTACGGCCGCACCCGCGGACCCCGTCCACCCCGCCCGCCCCCCACCCCGCCGGACCCGCTCGGAGCCGGGTCCGGACACGAAGCGGAGGAGGACGACGCGGATCCGGACGCCGACCCGCACCGCATGCGCCCGGGGCCGCCGGGTAGGCGCGGGCCATGGACACCTACGGCATGACTCCCACGGTCACCGCAGCCGGGCCGGGGCCGCTGCTCGCGGCCGTGGAACGCCTCGAACAGTCACCGCAGGCCGACGCCTTGATCGAGCTGCTCCGCCGGGCCGTACGGGCCGTCCCGCTCGGTCCCGTCCGCGATCTGCTCCACGGCCGCCCCCTGGGCCACCCCGCCCACCCGCTGCTCGTCCAGATCCCCCTCGGGACCTGGCTCTCGGCCGCCGTGCTCGACCTCGGCCCCGGCCACTGCGGCGCCGCCCACGCCCTCATCGGGACCGGGCTCGCCGCCGCCGCGCCCGCCGCCGCGGCCGGCTGGGCGGACTGGGCCGAGCTGCCGCCCGAACAGGCCCGCACCGGCCTCGTCCACGCCCTCGGCAACACCGCCGCGGTCGCCCTCTACGCCGGCTCCTTCATCGCCCGTACCCGCGGCCGCACCACCCGCGGCAAGGCACTGGCCATGGCCGGACTGGCCACCGCCGGCGCCGCGGGCGCCCTCGGCGGCCACCTCGCCTACCGCCAGGCGGCCGGAGCGAACCACGCCGAACACGTCGCCCACCTCGTCTCCGACGGCTGGCACCCCCTCGGCGCCCTCGCCGATTTCCCCCTCGGACGCGCAGCCCGCGCCCGCGTCGACGGAGTCGACGTACTCGTCGTACGCCAGGGCGAGGACAGCGCCCACGTGCTCGCCGACCGGTGCGCCCACATGGCCGGCCCGCTCTCCGAAGGGGAGGTCGCCGACGGCTGCGTCCGCTGCCCCTGGCACGGCAGCCTCTTCCGCCTCTCCGACGGCTGGAACGTCGAAGGACCGGCCACGGCCCCCCAGCCGGCCTTCGACACCCGCATCGTCGAAGGCCGCCTCGAAGCCCGGCTCCGCCACGGCCACGAACGCCACCGCCACGACGGGCAGCGCCCGGCCGCCGCATGACGGCCGCTCCGATCAGCCCTCCACACCGGTCGCCGTGTGGGGGGCGCCGACCGGCTTGGACTCCGGGGAGCCGCGCTGGCGCAGGTACACCGACAGGATGACCATGGCGGCGACCGCCAGCAGCTCCGACTGCCAGTTCTGCAGCGACCGGTTCCAGAAGTCGGGCGTGCCGAGGTACGCAGCCCAGGAGACCGGATCCTCGAGCTGCCGCAGCTGCTGCTCGTCGTAGGCGGCCCGCCCCGCGATCGACTGGGCGAGCCAGGACAGCACGAACAGACCGCCCATCACCAGCCCCAGGGAGCGGGAGTAGAGGCGCTGGCGCCAGTCCTTCGTACGCGCCCAGCGCGGCGAGTCCGAACCGGCGTGGTCGCCCATCCGCTGCTCGCGCTCGCTCTCGGTGCCCGTTTTGTGGACCTCCTTGGACTCCGGCGATCCGCGCTGCACCAGCCACACGGTGCCGAAGATGTAGAGGAAGAACTGGAGGAACTCCGACTGCCAGTTCTCGGTGACGTCGACGGCGAAGTCCGAGGACGCGAGGTACTGGAGCAGGCTGATCTGCTGCAGCCCGTCCACGCCGAGCTGCTCGTTGAACTCCGCCCGCCCGGAGAGCGCCTGGCCGGCCAAGACGACGAGGAAGGCGGCGCCGAAGGCCAGCGTGAGGCTGTTGTCGTGCCAAAAGCCGCCCCGGCGGCCGCGTTCCCCGTCCTGTTCCCCGCCCTGGCCGTCCCGTCCTTGGTTCCGGTCCTGTTCCGCGTTCAACGGTGCATCGCTCCGATCGCGATGAAGTAGCCGAGCCCGCCCACGATCAGGACCAGGCACGCCACGAAGAGGAAGCGCATGTCAGTTGCCTTTCACGGCGCATCGGTACGGCTCGTCCGCCTCGGGCCGGCACCCCGCGGCGACGACCCGCCAGCCGCCGTCGAACCGGGAGAGGAAGAGGGTGTCCTCCTCCAGCCGGACCATCGCCTGCCGTCCGTACACCTCCGTTCCGCGCACGGTACGGGTCCGGGCACCGGGGAGGTCCTGGCCGGCGAGGGCCGAGGCGCAAGGTTTCTGCTCGCCCTCCTCCAGCTCCTGACGGGTGCCGGGTGCCAGCAGGGCGCAGGCGGCGCGGAAGTCGTCCCCCGCCACGGCCCGTGCGAAGGCGAGGGCGGAGCTCTGGGCTCCGTTCACCCGCGGGGCGGAGGCTCCACAGCCGGAGACCAGCACAGCGGCCGCCAGCGCGAGGAGCAGGTGCGGGACGGTCCGCCCGGGGCGGGGAGGGCAGGGGCGGCCGTGACGGTCGAGACGGCCGTTACGGCCGGCCCCGGGGATGTCGGCTGGGTCCATCGGCCCCTTCCTGGGGTTGCGGCGGCGTGGGCGGGCACCTGCGGGCGCCACCTCCTACGTATGCCGCAGGGAGCCGCCGCGATGCCCGCGGGCGCCGCCCAACACACCGGAACACCCCCGCTCGGTCCAGTCCGAGGTCCGGTCCGAGGGGCGTCCCGGGGATCCGTTTCTTCCTGGCCGTCCGCCAGGGATCACATGGCGACGATGACGGCGTAGGCGAGGAAGAACAGGGCGACGGCGACGGCGAGCACGACGATGAGCACGAGCGGGCCGCGGGCCCAGCCCCGCTTCAGGGGGCGGTGGGGGCCCGCACCCGTGCCGGTGCTCGCCTCGGCCGGGGGCGTCTCGCCCGGGGGGACGCTGCCGCCGGGGGTGAGTCCGGTCGTGCGGCTCGGGTCGGGATCGGGGTTGCTGGTGGGACCGTATCCGTTCATACCCGGCGGCTCCCCGCAACGGCTGCGGATATGCCTGCGGGGCAGGGTCAGCTGTGCAGGGTGACGCTCGGTGGGACGCCGTAGACCTCCCGGTAGGCGGCGGCGAACCGGCCCGTGTGTCCGAAGCCCCAGCGGGCGGCGACGGTGGTCACCGTCGCACCGCCCCCGGTATCGGCGGCGAGGAGGTCCTCGTGGGCGCGTTCCAGGCGGACGCGGCGCAGATAGGCCAGCGGGGTGGTGCCGGCGTGCCGGCGGAACGCGTACTGCAGGGCGCGCGGGGTGACGTGGGCGGCCGCGGCGATGTGCCCGAGGCCGATCTGCGCATGGGCGTTCTCCTCGATGAACACCACCGCGCGGCGCAGGGCGTCGGGGGTGGCGTCGAGCCCGTCGGCCGGGAGCGGCCCGCCGGTGAGGTTGTTGGAGAAGACGGCGAGGGCGGTCGCCGCCAGCAGGCGGCCGGTCTCGGCCACCAGCAGCGGGGGGATCCCCGCTGCCGCGGCGGAACCGAGGACGCGCCGGGCGTACTCGCAACTGCCCCGCCAGAGCCGCGCGGCCCGGGCGTCGACGGGCCCGGGCGCGGTGAAGCGGACGTGCAGCGGCTGCAGGCCGTCGGGGACCTGCGCCGCCTCGCGCAGCAGTGGGACGGCCAGGGCCGTCACCTCGAGCACCGCCGAGCGGGCGGCCAGCCGCTGTGGAGCGGCGGCCACGGCGACGAAGGGCCGGCCGGGCCCGAGGTCGCAGCCGGGGGAGAGGGTAAGGGCTCCCCGGTGCAGCTGGACGATCAGCACCGGGCCGTCCGGGTCGGGTTCGACGGTGAGCTCCCCGTCCAGCCGGAGCTCGTCGAGCCGGTAGGCGCCGCAGTCGATCCGGGTGTGGCGTACGGTCACGGCCCCGGCGCCGGGGACGGCCTCGACGCGAGCCCCGTAGGCAGCACACAGGTGCGCGCACGCCGAGGCGGTGTCGCGGTCGGCGAACCGGTGCCGGGTCACCTGGGCGGGCGGTGCTCCTGTACGGGCGGAAGCCATCGGTCCCCTGCGTTCCTGGGCGGGACCCGCCGGGCCGGCGGGCGGCTCCGGTCGCCGCCGTACGCGCCCCGGCGTTCTCGCGGCTGTACGGCGCCTACCGGACGGTGGTGGTTCAGACCCCTGGGGGGCGTCGGGCCATTTTCGCTTCCGGTACGCCCCGGGCGGCCACAGCGGCCGGGAAGGGGGGGCGCGTGTCCGCAGGACGAAGCCGCCCGCCGCTCCCCGGAAGGACGGTCGGGAACCCGAGGCGGCTGCCCGGCGGGGGTGTGGGCGGCAGCGCGGGGGGCAGGTGCAGGGGACAGCTTGACACCCGGAAACCGGCAGGCGCCTGCGTGACGACGTGACGACCTCTCCCGACCGGTGCTCCGGGTACTGTTGTCGATCAGCGGCAAGCGCCGGGGCGGCAACGGCTGGGAGGTGAGCGCTGTGGCCCACAAACCCCCCGTACCGGGCGGTGCCGGCGGAGGCGCCTTCCGGGGAGCCCACGGCGACATCATGCGCACGTTCGTGCGGGCCCTCGACGGCGTGCCCTCCGACCGCATGCCCTCCCGGCTGTGCGAGGCGATGCTCGGTCTGCTGCCGGTGAAGGGTCTGGCGGTGAGCATGATGGGCGACGGCGGCTACGCGACGACGCTGTGCGCGAGCGACCGTACCGCCAGCCGCCTCGTGGAGATCCAGTTCACCCTGGGCGAGGGGCCGGGAGTGCGGGCCGCAGAGGTGTTCGCCCCCGTGCTGGCCCCGGATCTCGCCGGCGGGGCCGATGTCCGCCGGTGGCCGCTGTTCGCCCCCCAGGCCGTCGAGGCGGGCGCCCGCGCGGTGTACTCGGTGCCGCTGGGCAACTCCACCGTCGTCGTCGGCACCCTCGACCTGTACCGGGACGCCCCGGGTATGCTCAATGCATCGGACCTGCGCGTGGCCATGCTGGCCGCGGACGCCATCACGCTGCTGCTGGCCACCTTCGACCACACCCCGACCCCCGGAGAAGGGGTCGCGGCCTGGCTCTACGAGGTCGAGAACTATCGGGCCGAGGTGTACCAGGCAGCCGGAATGATCATGGTTCAGCTCGGGCTCGGGGCCGACGAGGCGCTGGCGCTGCTCCGTGCCCGCGCCTTCCGCGAGGGTCGCACGGCAACCGCGGTCGCCCGCGATGTGATCAGCCACTCCACCGACTTCAGCCAGAATGACTAGCCAGGCGCGCACAGGCGACGGGAAGCAGGCGATCGAGATGACCCGCGAGCGAGAACTGGCCAGGGCCTTCGTCAGCCTCGCCGACACCCTGGCGCCCGGCTTCGACCCCTTGCGCCTGTTCGACGAACTCGTCACCCAGTGCGTCGCCCTGCTGGACGCAAACGCCGGCGGCGTCCTCATGGGCGATGCCAGGGGCGGTCTGCGGGTCATGGCCGCGTCCCACGAGGAGGCGGCCCAGCTGGAGCTGCTCCAGCTCACCGGGGACGGCGGCCCCTGCGTCGACTGCTACCTGAGCGGCGAGCCGCTCGCCGTGCCCGATCTCGGCGCGGAGCGCGAGCGCTGGCCGGAGCTCGTCGAGGCGGCGCTCGCCGTCGGCTACCGCTCCGCCCACACCGTCCCGCTGCGCCTGCACACGCTGACCATCGGCGCCCTCAACCTCTTCCGCCGGGAGCCCGGCCTGATCTCGCCGGCGGATGCGGACCTCGCACAGGCGCTCGCCGACTCGGCCGCCCTGTCCCTGCTGCACTGGACGTCGGAGCCGGCCGCCGACGGCGAGATCCTGGTCAGGACCCAGGCCGCCATCGCGTACAAGAACACCTTGGAGATCGCCAAGGGCATGATCGCCCAGTACGCCGACGTGCCGGTGGCCGAGGCCTCGCGCATCCTGCGCGCGTACGCGGCCGGGCAGGCCGACTCGCTGGCCCGGATCGTCCGGGCGCTGGTGGATCGGACCCTCGATCCGGCCGAGGTCGCCGCCGAGGGCGTCAGTGCGGCCGGGACACCGGGAGCGTAGCCGGCGGCGCGCTGCGCCCGGGCCCGGGAGGTGCGGGGGCGAGGTTCAGGAAGGTGCCTGGTCGAGCGTGAACAGGGCACCGTCCGGGTCCTGCAGCGTCACCCGGCGCTGCTCCAGGGAGCCGGTGTCCTCCACCACGGTGCCGCCGTGGTCCAGCGCCGCGGCGAGAGCCGCGTCCAGTGCGGTGCAGCGGAAGTGCACCAGCCAGCGGGGCCGGCGCTGAGGCTGCGGAGAGGCGGCCTCGACCGGGCCGCTGTCCAGCCGGGCGACGGCCTCGCCGTCCTGGCGGAGCACCACCCGGTCCTCCTCGTACGAGACCTCGCAGCAGCCGGCCTCGTTGTCGAGCCACTCCAGCACCTCTCCGTAGAAGAGCGCGGCGTCGAACGCGTCCCGCGTGTGGAGTTCCAGCCAGACCGGGGCACCGGACTCGCCGACCTTCCAGCCGGCGGTCACCTGGCCCTCCCAGAGCCCGAACACCGCGCCCTCCCGGTCGGACGCGAGCGCGGCCCGGCCCCGGGGCGGGTACGGGACCGGCCCGACCCCCACGGTGCCGCCGCGCTCGCGCACCCGGGCGACCGCCGCGTCCGCGTCGGCGACGGCGAAGTACGCCGTCCAGGCCACCGGGACCGCCAGCTGGGCGGCGACCTCGGCGATGCCCGCGACGGGCACGCCGTCCCGTTCGGCCACGGTGATCGCCCGGCCCAGCCCGGACGGCCGGTACGACCAGCCGAGCACGGCCCCGTAGAAGCGTTCGGCCGCCTTCCGGTCGCGCGCCGCCAGACTCAGCCAGCAGGGCGCACCCACCACGTCCGTGGACACCAGCACCCGCGCTCACCTTCCTCCTCGTGCTGGGGGCCTCGACCCGCCCCGTCCCCCGTGCCGCGGGCGTCTACCCCGCCCGCGTGGTCCCACGCAGAACGGCCGGTACGGAGCGCCGCGGCGGGGGCAGGCGGATGCTGGAGGAGGGCCTGGAGCCCCGCCAGGTCCGAGAGACCCCGAGAGGAGCCCGCCATGAGCAGCACAGAGGTGACCGTGGTGATCAGCGACTGCGCGGAGGAGGACGCCCGGGTCGTGCTGGCAGCCCTGGGAGGGGCTTTCACGACCGAGAAGTCGACGCCGCGCCCGGGCACCGGGGCAGCGAAGGCCACCACGGTCTGGACCTCCGTCTACGACGTCGCCGACCCGCGCGGGCGGGCAGCGCAGGGCCCCGCCCGGCTCGCGCACCCCGTGACCCTCGAGGCCCAGGGCGGCTACCGGGCGGTGGACCGCGTCCTGGCCGAGCTCGACTCGGCCTTCGTGATCGACGCGGTGGGGACCGCGGCGGGCGACCAGGAGAAGGACGTCCACGTACGGCTCCACGGCCGCGAGGCCTGAAGCCCCGTCCGGCACCTCAAAGCCGAGGCGGTCCGGGGCGGGACTCCAGGCCCGTCGGGACCGGCCTAATGCCCGGCCCCGCGCCGCTTCGGCGGGTTCGCCCCGTGGCCGGTCTCCCCGGCGGTGCCCTCCGTGGGCGCCACGGTGGGGGCGCTCTTGTCCCGGGAGTCCCGCTGGGCCCGCGGGCTCGGTGACAGCGCGTCCGCGGCCTCGCCCTCCTCGCCCCGTACGTCCTTGGCGCGGTCGGCGCCGGGCCCCGTACGGCCGCGGCCCGCCGACGGGGCCCGGCGCCGGCTCTGCGGGCTGTCGTCGTCGAGGGGAACTCCTCCGGCTCCGCCCTGCTCCATGTCGTCCATCGGCGCCATCTCGTCCATGGCCTCGCTCCTTCCTGGCCTCCGGCTCCCGGCCCCGCGGCCCGGCTCGCCGGTGTTCCGCCGTGCGTGTACCCGCCCGCGCCGCTCTCATGGGCCGGTCCCGGCCGGTCGTCCGCCCCGTACGCACGGCGGCGGTGCCCGTGCGCATGGCGGGGGTGAGGGCGGGCACGCGCAGGGGGCACGACCACCCTTCCCCCGCTGTCCGGCGCCGGCGCGCCGACAGCCGCCGCACCCCGCCGCGAGGAGGACGACCACCATGCGCGCACTGACCTGGCAGGGCCGCGAGGACGTCAGGGTCGAGACCGTTCCCGACCCCGCCGTCCAGGACCCCACCGACATCGTCGTCAAGGTGACGACCACCGGCATCTGCGGTTCGGACCTGCACCTGTACTCCGTGCTCGGCGCCTACCTCGAACCGGGCGACATCCTCGGCCACGAGGCCATGGGCACCGTCGAGGAGACCGGACCCGAGGTCCGCACCCTCACCCCGGGCGACCGCGTCGTCGTTCCGTTCAACATCTCCTGCGGCACCTGCTTCATGTGCGGCCGGGGCCTGCACTCCCAGTGCGAGACCACCCAGGTACGCGAACACGGCAAGGGCGCCGCCCTGTTCGGCTACACCAAGCTCTACGGGCAGGTCCCCGGCGGGCAGGCCGAGTACCTGCGCGTGCCGTTCGGCGACACCCTGCCCGTGAAGGTGCCGAGCGGCCCGCCCGACGAACGCTTCGTCTACCTATCCGACGTCCTGCCGACGGCGTGGCAGGCCGTGGAGTACGCGGCACTGCCGCCCGGAGGCTCGCTGACGGTGCTCGGCCTCGGCCCCATCGGGCAGATGGCGGCCCGTATCGCACTGCACCGCGGCGCCGGCCTCGTCATCGGCGTCGACCTGGTCGACGCCCGCCTGGACAAGGCCCGCTCCCTCGGCGTGCACACCCTGGACCTGCGCGAACTCTCCGACAACGGCTCCCTGAGCGCGGCCGTCGCGGACCTCACGGACGGGCGCGGCAGCGACTCCGTCATCGACGCGGTCGGCATGGAGGCCCACGGGTCGACCGCCGCCTCCCTGGCCCAGAAGGCCACCGCGATGCTGCCCGACGCCCTCGCCCGCCCGCTGATGGAACACCTCGGCGTCGACCGCATGGGCGCCCTCCACGCGGGCATCGACCTGGTCCGGCGGGGCGGCACCCTCTCCGTCTCCGGGGTCTACGGCGGAGCCGTCGACCCCATGCCGCTGCTGACCATGTTCGACAAGCAGATCCAGATGCGCATGGGCCAGGCCAACGTCCGCGCCTGGACGGACGACATCCTGCCCCTGCTCACCGACGCCGATCCGCTCGGCGTCGAGGGCTTCGCCACCCACACCGTTCCGCTGGAGGAGGCGCCCCAGGCGTACGCCCGCTTCCAGGCGAAGGAAGACGGGATGATCAAGACGCTGCTCGTCCCCTGAACCGCGCCGGGCCCGGCGGGCGAATGGTCCGCGGGGACCGGGGTAGGCGCCCTGCGAGTGTGGAGGTGCCCATGGCAACGGCTTCCGGACCGGTACCGGTGGACCCGGCGGGGCGCGGGCGGCTGCGAGGGCCGTCGGCCGCCGAGCGGTTCTCCGTCGAGGTGCGGCCCTCGGACGGGGTCGTCGTGCTCCTGCTCTCGGGGGAACTCGACCACGACACGGCCGACCCGCTGCGGCAGGCCCTGGCCGCCGCGCTGGCGGGAGCCGGCCCGGCCCGGTTGGTGGTCGACTGCGGCGGGCTGCGGTTCTGCGATTCGACGGGCCTGAACGTACTGCTGCGGGCCCGGATGGCGGCCCGGGCGGCGGGAGGGGGGCTGGAGGTGGCCGCGCTGCCCCGTCCGGTGGCCCGGATGTTCCGCCTCACCGGCGCCGACCAGGTCTTCCGCGTGCACCCGGACCTCGAGGCCGCACTGCACGACTCGGACCGGACGCGGACCTGACCCGAGTTCCCGGCGTCCGGGTTTGCCGGGGGCCGCCAGGGGCAGGCGCCGCAGGAGTACGGACGCGAGCCCCTGGAGGACGCGATGTCAACGGGAACCCTGCTGGCCATCATCATCCCCTGCGCCGTCGTGCTGATCGCACTTGGCGTGACCCTGTGGATGCTGGCCCGCCGTCGCCGCCTGCAGCGGGAGTTCGGACCCGAGTACGGGCGCACCGTGGAGCAGACGGGAGGGTCGCTCGCGGCCGACCGCGAGCTGCAGAGCCGCCGGCAGCGGCACGACGAACTGGACATCAAGCAGCTGCCCGTGGACCTCAGGCGGGAGTACGCCGACCGGTGGAGCCGGGTCCAGGAACGCTTCGTCGACGAGCCCGAGAGCGCGGTCGCCCAGGCCGATGACCTGGTGACCCGCCTGATGCGGGACCGCGGCTATCCGACGGACGGGTACGAGCAGATGGTGAACGACCTCTCGGTCGAGCACAGCCGGACCCTGGACCACTACCGCAGCGCGCACGCGGTGAAGGCCCGCACCGGAGGCGGCCAGGCCACGACCGAGGAACTGCGCGGGGCGATGGTCCACTACCGGGCGCTCTTCGACGAGCTGTTGATGCCTCCCCGGTCGGGGACGGACGAGTGAATGGCGAATGAGTGAGCACCATGCGAGACGAAATCCACACCGACAGCGGTGAGCTGACGACCAAGGACCTGGCCGAGCCGGGCACTTCGGACGATGCGGCGGCCGGCGGCTCCGCGGACTACCCCGCCTACCCCGGCGAGGCGACTCCGGAGGACGGCCGCCTGTCGGGCAGCACCTCCACCGACGAAGCCGCCAGGGACGAGGAGACCTCCGCCGACGAGGGCGCCTCCGCCGACGAGGGCGCCCGCCTCGACGAGAGCGCGTCCGCCGACCAGGACACCTCCGGCGGCAACGCGTCCGTGGCCGAGACCAGCACGGCCGCGGACGAGGAACCGCTGATGCCGGAGTCCGAGGCGGGTGACTTCCGCGACCAGTGGACCCGCATCCAGGGCGGCTTCGTGGACGACCCCAAGGAGTCCGTCCGTGCGGCCGACGCCCTCGTCGCCTCCGTCATGCAGCACCTGGCCGGCACGTTCTCCTCCCACAAGGAATCCCTGGAGCAGCAGTGGCAGAGCGGCGGCGAAGTGGCCACCGAGGACCTCCGCCTGGCGCTCCAGCGCTACCGTTCCTTCTTCAACCGCCTGCTGAGCACCTGAGCACCGGGCCCTCGCCGCGCCCGCCGCGTGGCGATCAACGGGACATCGGCTTTTCATGGTCCCTGGGGGCGTATTCGCACCCAGGGAGATTCCCATGCCGAACGGAAATCCGCACACGCCTGTCTCCAACCAGCCCAAGGAGCACACCACCGTCATCCCGGAGCAGCCCGTCTTCGAAGGGCCGTCCGAGGGCGTGCAGGGCAATCCCACCCCGTTCACTTCCGACGGCCTCGAGCAGGTACCAGGCCACACCCGGACCGAGTTCGACGCCGCACCGCCCGAGACATGGGTGGCACCGGCCGCCGTACTGCCGGACATCGGGCAGGCGTCCTTCGGGCCGCCCGAGGTCCTGGAGACGGTGCACGGGCCCGACGACCGGGTCCAGATCACGGACACCACCAACTATCCGTGGCGGGCGCACGCGTCGCTGCTCATCACCGCCGCGGACAACTCGCAGTGGATCGGCACCGGCTGGTTCATAGGCCCGCACACGCTGGCCACGGCGGGACACGTCGTCCACATCAAGAACAGCGGGGTCCCGGGGCGGGACGGCTGGGTCAAGAGCATCCAGGTCATGCCCGGCCGCAACGGCACGACCCTGCCCTTCGGCTCGGTCACGAGCACCAACTTCCGCTCCGTCACCGGCTGGACCAGTACCGGGGACGAGAACTTCGACTACGGCGCCATCATCATCCCCACCGAACTGGGCGCCACCACCGGATGGTTCGGCTTCGGGGTCTGGCCCGACGCCGACCTGCTCAAGACGTCCGCCAACATCTCCGGCTACCCGGGCGACAAGCCCCCGGGAACCCAGTGGTACGACGGCCGGGGCATCAGCTCGGTGAACCCGCTGAAGGTCTTCTACGACATCGACACCTTCGGCGGACAGAGCGGCAGCGCGGTCTACCGCATCCACAACGGCGGCCGGTACGGCATCGCAGTCCACGCCTACGGCGGCGCGGTGACCAACTCCGGGACGCGCATCACCAAGGCCGTCTACGACAACCTGCTGCTCTGGAAGCAATGACCTCCCACACCCTCGGCGGCGTGGTGCTCGACGCGCACGGCGATCCGGCGGCGGGCGTTACCGTCGCCCTCGCCGGCGGGCCGGGGCCCTTCCCCGACATCGCCGCCCTGACGGGCGCCGACGGCCGGTTCTCGTTCGCGGTGTCCACCGCGGGCGTCTACACGGTGCAGTGCCTGGCCCCGGACGGCAGGAGCGCCCGGGGCCAAGCCGAAGCCGTGGCCGGGACCGGAGCACCACTGGTGCTCCGGCTCGGCTGAGGCGGGCCCGAAGGCCCGCCCTGGTGCCCACGGGGGAGGGCGCCAGGGCGGGTCCGGCTACCACATGACGGGCAGGCGCTCCGGCAGCCGCTTCATGAACCCGGTGCGCCACACCAGCTGCTCCACGGGGACGGCCAGCCGCAGCTTGGGCATCGCCTCGAGCACGGCCGTGAGGCCGATCTCGGCGTGCTTCTTGCCCAGCGCCGTGGCCGGGCAGTAGTGCGAACCGCCGCCGAAGGAGAAGTGCGCGGAGGAGTTCTCCCGGTGGAAGTCCAGCACGTGCGGGTTGGGGAAGACCGCCGGGTCGAAGTTGGCGCCCTCCGGCAGGACGAGGATCAGCTCGCCCGCCCGGACCTCCTGGCCGCCGAGGACGGTGTCCTCCATGGCCAGCCGGGGCAGCCCGTCGCCGATGGACAGGTTGATGCGCAGCAGCTCGTCCACGGCCTTCGGCATGAGCTCCGGCTGCGCGGCGAGCTGGTCGAGCTCGTCGGGGTGCGTCAGCAGCGTGACCATGGCCATCGCGAGGAAGCCCGCCGTGGAGATGACGCCGGCGCCGAAGAGGGTCACGCCGACGGTGGCGAACATCTCGTCGGAGACGTGCGCGTACTCGGGGGTGCCGCGCAGCGCCGCGAGGTCACCGATCAGCCCGCCGGTGGTGTCGTCCAGCCGGTCCTTCATGTAAGCGATGTCCCGGTCCCAGTGGAGCCGGGCGGCGGGGATCTCGGTCGCCGAGTTCATGAACGCGATCGACAGGGACTCCGACAGCAGCGCGGAGTCCTCCAGCGGTATGCCCAGCATGTGGCAGTGCAGCGCCTCGCTGAACGGGTCCGTGAACATGGTGCGGATGTCCACGGGCGCCCCGTGCCTGAGCATCTTCTCGACGAGCTCGGCGGCGTACGAGCGCATGAACTCCTGCAGGCCGGGGGCCTTGGGGTTGATGGCCTTCATGACGGCCTTGCGCAGCCCCGCGCCGGTGATGTTGCCCATGTTGTTGACGACCTCGGGCGGGATCGTCAGGGCGTACTGGCGCGGCACACCGGGGTCGGAGGTGTTCTTCAGGCTGAACCGGTCGTCCTCCAGCACCTGCTTGACCAGCTCGTACGAGGAGACCAGCCAGGCCTCGGCACCGGCGATGGTGCGGACCTTGGTGATCGGCGGCAACTCCTGGACCTCGGTGGGCAGCTGGGTGCCGTCCCACGTGAAGGGGAAGTCGAGGATCGTCTCGGCGGTGGTCAACGGAGGTCTCCTTCGGCGGGGGTCACGATGGCGTGGCCTTGGTTGCGGGAAGCCCGCAGGCCGGCGCCGCGCGAGTAGAGCAGGTCGGCCATGGGCAGGGCCGCGTGGTAGCAGTTCAGCGAGGAGGGCACGCCCATGATGGCGGGCGTGTCCAGGAACAGCGGGGCCTCGGCGGACACGTAGTCGATGCACACCTGGCGCTGGCGCTCGGTCGGAGTTCCCCCGTCCAGCACCTTGGACGAAAGGAAGATGTCGACCAGGGCGTTGCAGGTCTCGCGGAAGGCGGGATCGGTGTCGAGCCGCGCGGTGAGGTCGGTGTGGATGCGGCGGTACGCGGGGATGTCGCGCAGCGCCGACATCGGCCGCCCGCGCAGCCGTTCGCCGGTCGGGTCGGTCTCGGCGACGGCGGCGGTCACCTTGGCGCGGACTCCGCGGAGGTTCTTGACGGCCTTGCGGCGGGCGTCGTCCTCCGTGTAGCCGAGGGCCTCGTACATCTCGGCCACGTACAAGTCCGTATAGATGAGGTCGACTTGCTCGAAGTTCTCGAGCCCCCAGAGCGCCAGGTCCTGTACGCGCTGGGCGGAGAAGTAGGAGTTGCCCGGGCTGATGCCGATGACGGCGTGGGCGCGTTCGTCGGCGATGACCTGGCAGTGCGGCGTGTAGGGCTCGACCGCGAACGCAGAAGTGGTTGTGGTCATGGATGTTGGTTGCATCCCTGACGCCGCAATTCCCCAAGTGGGCTCCCTGCCCAGGGTGCGGCGGCGTCGGCGACAACCTACACAGTGTGATCGTCTTGTCGCCACACGTCGTCCATATGTCGAAAGCTGTTCACGTGCGGACAAGATCGCGTTCACATGGGCGGACGGTTTCGTTCCGGAAGACGGCCCGCATGTCGACCCGCATACCGGCCGTCCGACCGGTCGACGCCGCCTCCGTTCAAGGCCGTTCGCCCAGCGGGTCGTTGGCGCGCACTTCTTCCGCTTCCGCCGCCGTGCGGGCCTCGTGGCGGTCGGTCAGCTGTTGAGGATCCGGGCCTTCTGCGCGGCGAACTCCTCCTCGGTGAGGATGCCCTGCGCCTTGAGCTCCGAGAGCTCCTTGAGCTGGCCGATCTTGTCGTCCATGCCGACCGCGGCCGGTGCGGCGGGGGCGGGGGGCGGCGGGGCCTGGGGCGGCGCGGCGTAGACCTGCTGCTGTTCCTCGGCCTGCTGGGCCCAGCGGCCCGCCTGGCGGCGGGAGACACGGTTGGAGACGGCGGTGGCCGTTCCGGCGACGACGGCGGTGCGTGCGACGCCGCGAAGGAGTCCGGGCATGGTTGCCTGCCTTGGTCGGGGGCGGATGGGGAGGCGCGAGGGGCGTCAGCCGGCGGACTCGAGCGCGTCGAGCGCGTCGATCACGTCCTGGACCGGCACGCGCCCGCTCGCGATCATCCTGGCGTCGGCACGGCGCAGAGCGGCGGCCAGGGGCGCGGCCCACAGGTTCTCGTAGAGGAGCACGGCGGCGGAATCCCCCGGCTGGAGGAGGGACCCGGCCTCGGAGAGGTCTTCCTCGCCGAGCAGTCCCGAGGAGACCCCTTCGAAGACGGTGAGGTCGGGCCGGCCGTCACCCGTCACGTCGGCGATCTCCAAGCCGCGCACCGTGCCGTCCTCGTCCTTCATGAAGAAGGCCAGGTCGAGGATCCGGATGATTCCGCGGTCCACCAGGTCGACCAGCAGGGGCATCCCCTCACCGGTCAGGTGGCTGCCCGGGAACTCGACAACCAGGTAGTCGATGGGACCCAGCTCGTGGACCGGGTCGGTGGTTTCTCTGGTCACGTCCACTCCTGTCGCAAGGCCCGTAACGGGTCCGGGGCACCTCACACGGCCACGAGCGTAGGCACCGGCGCGGCGGCGGGGGATCACCCCCGGCGGGTGATGCAGGGGCCCGGGGGCGCACCGATGATCGAAGACCAGAGGTCTTCACATGACCACGGAAACGGAGTGATCGACCATGTGCCGGTGGCTCGCCTACTCGGGAACGCCCCTGCTCCTCGACACGATCCTCTACCGGCCCAAGCATTCGCTGATCGATCAGAGCCTCCACGCGCGCATGGGTGTCGAGACGACGAACGGCGACGGGTTCGGCATCGGCTGGTACGCACCGGAGTCCGGCAACGAGACGCCCGCGATCCTGCGTGACATCGGGCCCGCGTGGAACAACCGCAACCTGCGCGAGATCGCCCAGCACGTGAAGTCCCACCTGCTCTTCGCGCACATCAGGGCCTCTACCGGCACGGCAGTGCAGCAGACGAACTGCCACCCCTTCCGGCACGGCCGCTGGATGTGGATGCACAACGGCTCCGTCAAGGGCTTCCACGAGATGCGCAGGGAGCTGTCCCTGGCCGTCGACCCCGCGCTCTTCCTGGACATCGAGGGCACCACGGACTCGGAGGTGATGTTCTTCCTCGCCATGACCCTCGGCCTGGAGGAGGACCCGCCGGAGGCGGTGGCCCGGATGGTCGGCCTGCTGGAGCAGACCGGCCGCGAGCACGGCATTCAAGCCCCCGTGCAGATGACCGTCGCCGTGACGAACGGCACCACGGTGTGGGCCTTCCGCTACGCCAGCGAGGGAGTCGCCCGCTCGCTCTACTACAGCACCAAGGTGGACTCGCTGCGGGCGCTGCACCCCGACGCCACATACCTCCAGGAGCTGTCCGAAGACACCCGGCTCGTCGTGTCGGAGCCCCTGGGGGACCTTCCCGGTGCCTGGAACGAGGTGCCGGACCACAGCTACGGGATCGTGCACGGGGGCCACGACTCGCTCCACGAGTTCGCCCCGGTCCGGCCCTGAGGAGGAGCCATGACCATGCCTGGACAACCGGAGCCCGGACAGGGACCGGAACGACCGGAACGACCGGAACGACCGGAACCGCCCCCCGACCGCGCGTATGAGGAAGTGGGCGCAGCCGTACGGACCGACCCCTTCGGCGGGCTGGCGGTCCTGGGAGCCTCGTGGAAGTGGGCCCTGGGCTCGGCGATCGTCACCCTGGTCGCCGGCATCCTCGTCCTGGTGTGGCCGGACGAGACCCTGCACATCCTGGCCGTCATCATCGGGCTTTACCTGCTGGTGGCGGGCGTGTTCCGGTTCGTGTCGGCGTTCTCCCGGCAGGAGCACGGCGAGCGGTGGCCGACGCTCCTCGGGGCGGTGGTGTTCGTCGTCGCGGGAGTGCTGTGCCTGCGCGGACCACAGCAGACCATCACCTTCCTCGCGCTGGTCGTCGGCATGGTGTGGCTCGTCTCCGGCATGCTGGGCGCCTGCCGCGCCGTCGTGGTCAAGGACCTCCCGCACCGCGGCTTCACCTTCGGCGTGGCCCTGCTCGGCGTCGTCGCGGGCATCGTCGTCCTGTGCCTGCCGCTCGAGTCCGCGGTCGCCCTGACCAGGCTGCTCGGCCTGTGGCTCGTCCTGCTCGGCGTGGCGGAGCTGGTCGCCGTGTTCGCCCTGCGCTCGGCCGTGCGGCGCGCCTGACGTCCGGCACGCCGCGGGTGAACGGGGCAGGCCCCGGGCCTCACGGCCCGAAGTGGACGTACGAGGCCCAGGCCAGCGGGCGGTACGGGTCCTCGCGGCGGATCCGGGCGACCGCCTCGTGCAGGGCGTACGGGGCGCGCGAGGGGTCGAGGGAGCCCGCACCGTCGGCGAGCGCCCCGTACAGCAGGTCCGCCACCCGCCGGGCGGTGTCGTCGCCCACCGTCCAGAGCGTGGACACGACCTGGCGGAAGTTGCCGAGCAACAGGGCGCCGGCCAGGTGGATCGCCTCGTTGGGCAGGTCGGTTCCGCCGACGGCCGTCTGACAGGCCGACAGCACCGCCAGCTCCGCCGACGCCAGGTCCAGTCGGGCCAGGTCCGTCACCGTGAGCGGCCCGTCGTGCAGGTACAGCGCCCCCAGCGCCGGGTCGGCCAGGTTCTGCCCGCCGTGGCAGGCGAAGTGCACGCACGGGTGCGAGCCGAGCAGCTCCAGGACCCGGCCGCGGGTGGCGTCCGCGCCGGAGAGCAGGGTGTGCCCGGCGGGGAAGCGCCGGCCCAGGTCCTCGGCCTCCCGGCGCACGCCGGGCAGCGCCGCCAGGGAGGGCGCGTACGCCGGCCGGTCGGAGACCGCCGCCAGCAGCAGCCGGCGCGGCCGGCCCCCCTCGACCCGCCCCTCCCGCCCGGCGCGGGCAGCCCGGGCCAGGGCGCGCAGCGTCGGCATGTACGAGGACACCACCCGCTCGGCGACGGCGTCGTCCGGGCGCTCGTCGTCGAGGTCGTGGTAGCCGGCCGCGTGCACCGGCAGCAGGGCCAGCGGCCCCGTGGCGCACCACCACAGCCGCCCGCCCCGCCACGCCGCCGCCCCGGAGGAGTCCAGGACGGGCGCGGCCACTGCGTCCCACAGCCACTCCAGGGTGTCCAGCACCGTCTGCTGTACGGGTCCGGCCGCAGCACCCGGCCGGCCGAGGCGGTCCACCGCGGCCAGATAGCGCTCCGTACGCCTCTGTGCCTCCTCCGCGTCCAGGGCGGGCAGCGGCACAAGCCGGACCCGCCCGGGCTCCACCACCAGTGCGTCACAGCGGAAGCGGCTGACGTTGACGAGGACGAGCGGGCCGCCCGCGGTCGCCTGCGACAGCTCGGCGAACGGCACCGGCAGCATGAAGTACGCGAAGCCGGGCCGCGACCGGATCTCCGTCACCAGTGCGTCCCACTCGCGGGCCAGTCGACGCTGCCGCTGCGCGGAGTCGGCGGCGCCCGGGCCGGCCGCCTCGGCCTCCTGCTCCAGCCCGGCCCGCAGGGCCACGAACCGGTCGGCCAGCTCCGGGTGCGCCCCCGCCAGTTCGCTCAGGTCGGTGCGGGAGTCCAGGGCCTGCCCCCACAGCACGGAGCGGCCCTGGTCGAGGAGTTCCACGGCCTCCTCCAGCCGCCCGCAGGCGATGGCGCAGGCCGCGGCCTCCGTCGCCACGGACGAGCGCGGCGCCAGCAGCCTCTCCCGGTCCCCGCGGTCCAGGCCGCGCCAGGCCGTCAGCGGCAGCAGCTCGACGGCCGCGGCGAAGCCGTCCGCGGCGGCCTCCCAGCCGGCCGTGCCCTCGGCTGCCCGCCGGGCCGCGAACGCCCCCCAGCGCACCGCCGCCTCCAGCCGCTCGTGCGGCGGCGAGGTCAGGCACTGCACCGCCTCGGCGTACCCGTCCAGTGCCGAAGCGGCATCCTGCTCGACCGCCGCGTCCCCGCCGCGCCCCCGCAGGACACTGCGGTCGGCCAGCATCGAGGCCAGGGACAGCAGCGCGTGCGCACGCCGCGGCGAGGCGGGGGGCAGCCCGTCGGCCACGGTCTGCGCGTGCCCGACCGCGGCGTCGAGATCGCCCGGGTCGTCGTGGAGCAGCGCCCGGTCCCACAGGGCGAGGGCGAGGTTGCCGTGCGCGATGTCGTCGGGGTGCTCCGCGGTCTCCAGGGCGAGCGCCTGCCGTCCGTACGCGACCGCCTCGTCGAGGTCGGCGGGTGCGGCGCGCACCAGGTAGCGGCTCCGCAGCCGGTTGCACAGGGCGGGCAGGGCGGTGCGCAGCAGCTCCTCGACCGCCGGTCCCGACATCTTCCGCGTCTCGTCCAGCACCCGGCGGCCCAGCTCGATCGACTGGTCCAGGTCCGCGGTGGCGCCGGCGTACCGGTAGCGCAGCACCAGCACCGTGCCCAGCGTCATCAGCCGCGAGCAGTGCGCGACCCGGTCGTACGGCTCGTCCGCCTCGACCGCCCGCCGGGCGGCGGCCACCGCCTCGTCCAGGTCGCCGCCGGCCCCGTCGCGCTCGAAGCGGCGTACGTAGGCCGCGGCCAGCGCCGACAGCTCCGCGCCCCGCTCGGGCTCCGGCTGCAGCAGGGCGCCGAAGCGTCCGTCCGCGGCGGCGCGCAGCTCCTCGGCGCCGGCGTCCGGCATCCCGAGCAGGATCCGCAGCTGCTGCAGGTGGGAGTCGGGGCCGTACGCACCGACGCGCAGGTGCTCCACGGCCCGGTCCAGGTCCGCCGGATCGCCCGCCTCCTCGAAGCGGCGCAGCAGCAGCGACCCGAGGCGCGCCTCGACGGAAGGGCGGCGCGGGTGGTCGGCCGGCATGCCCTCCAGCACGCGCCGGCCGAGGTCGACGGCCGGGTCGAGCAGCGCCGGATCGCCGGTCGCCTGGTAGCGCTCCAGGGCCTCCTTCAGGCGGTGCTCGTACCGGAGGACCGCGGCGGACCCGGCTCCCTGGCGGCCCGCCTCCTCGGGCGGCACGCCGGGCTCCTCGTGCGGCGAGATGAACTCCAGGTTCCGGTAGAACGGGTCGAGGCCCTCCTCCCGCTCCCGGTGTTCCCGCAGGCGCGCCGTGGCGGTCTCCAGCAGGGTGCTGACCTCCTCCCGGCGCCCGTCGCCCGCGGGGAGGACGGAGGCCAGCGCGGAGAGGCAGGCGTGGGCCTGCCGCAGGTCGTACTCGCTGCCCGTGGACTCCTGGCGCATCATCAGGGCGAAGCCGAGGTTCCGCGCGGTCTGCAGGTACTGCTCCCCGGGCGGCTGCACCAGGGACAGGGCACTGCGCAGCCGTTCGACGCCCTCGTCGAGGTCGGCCGTGGACCGGGACGCATCGCCGGCGCGCAGCCGCCACCGCGTCATCAGGTTCGATCCGAGGCTGTGCAGGCAGTGCCACTGCTGGTCGGGCCGGGGCGGGCGCAGGCCGACGAGTTCGCGGTAGAGGGCGATCGCGGAGTCCACGTCCGCCGCGTCCCCCGCCCGCAGGTACCGGGCCTCGGTGGCCTGTGCCAGCACCAGCAGGTACGCCACCTGGTTGGCGGGATCCCCGATGTGGCGCAGGCGTACGGCCTCCCGTGCGAACAGCAGGGTCGCCTCCAGGTCCGCCGCGTCGGCGGTGCCCGTCCGGTACCGGGCCAGCAGGGCGGTGGCCAGGAGGGCGCTGTACGGGCCCCGGTCGGCGAAGTCCTCGGGCAGCTCGGCCAGGGCCTGGCCCAGCAGCTCGATGCCCCGGTCGCGGGCGAGCGGATCGTGCTGCTCCCGGGCCCGCAGGACCATCAACCGCGCCTGCTCGGCCCGCTGGTGGGCCGTGGGCGGCTCCGGTCGCGGCGCGGGCACCTGCGGTGCGAGCGTGCGGCGCTCCTGCCGCAGCGACGCCAGCAGCTCCGCCCACTGCGCGGCCTCGTGCCGGTCCGCCAGTCCGTCCGGGGCCGTGGCCGACTCCACCGCGCCGATCGCGCCGTCGAGGTCCGCGGGGTCCCCGGTGACCTCCCGGCGGTGGTGGTACGCCGACGCCAGGGACGTGAAGATCCCGCCGCGCGAGGTGCGTTCGGGCGCGACCCCCGCGTCGACGGCGGACCGCAGCAGGGCGATCGCCTCGTCGAGGTCCTCGAGCGCCTGCGTGTGCCGGTACCGGAGGTGCAGTGCGCCGCCCAACTGGGCCAGGGCGTCCACCCGTTCGGGGCTCCGCTCCGGCCGGACCGCCAGCAGCTTGCGGCACACCTCCACCAGGACCGCCACGTTCCCCGGGGTGTCGTCGAGGACGCTCAGGCGGGTCAGCGTCGCGCCGAGCGTCAGGAGGTACCCGTCGCGGTCCCGTCCGGCCGCCGGCGCCCGGGCCAGCGCCTCCCGGCCCCAGGCGACGGCGTCGTCGAGGAAGCCCCTAGCGCCCGTCCGTTCGAAGTGCTCCAGCAGCCCGGCGGCGAGCGCCACGCACAGCGGCCCGCCGTACTCGTGGCCCCTCGGGAGGTCGGACACCGCGTTGCGCAGGGCGATCAGGGCCGCCAGGTCGTCCTGGCCCTCCTGCCGCGCCACGTCCCTCAGCACGAGGGCCGACTGCGCCCGGCTGACCGGATCGGCGCCGAACTCGACGGCCAGCTCCCACAGTCGGGGGTCGACCGCCTCCGGAGCGACGTCGTGCCGCAGGGCGACGAGCCGTACGGTGGTCCCCAGGTCCGGCAGCGGGCTCTGTAACCTGAGGTCCTGCGCCTGCGCCACCCGCAGCCGCCCCACGTGCAGCACGGCCCGCGCCCGCGGCTCGGACCCCGGTGGCGCTCCGGCGGCCGCAGCCAGCAACTCCTCGGCGTCCGCCTCGAGTCGGCGGTCCTGGAGGGCCTCGGTCCGCCCGGACCCCAGGTACTCCCGCACCGCCTCGTCGATCCTGTCCTGCGCGCTGCCCCGCCGACGCCGCCACATGGCCCGCTGCCCCTCCCCGCCGCCGAAGACCACCGTAGCCCCGTGCCGCGGGACGCTGCCAGTGGGTAGTCTCACCACGGATCGGGCGGCGCGGCCGGAGGGGGCGGGAGCAGGTGGCGGCGGAGGAACCGGCAGGGCAGCCGACGGGGCAACCCACGGAAACGGAGGCGCTGGCCCTGTGGTGCAGCCGCCTCGCCGCCCTGCGCGAGCAGGCACGCGTGACGGGCGTCTCCGAGCGGCTGGAGCGCGATGCGGCCCGGGTCCGCGAGGGCGGCTCCGCGCAGCGCGCCGTACGCAAGTGGCTGCAAGGCCAGGCGGGTTCGGCCGCCCCCGACACGCCGCAGCGCAGTTGGTCGCAGGCCCCGGGCTCCGGCGCCGCGATGGTCGGCTTCCCCGGATCCCCGCGCACACCGTCCGCGGGCGCCGGCCGGTACGGCTGCCCCAGCGGCCGCTGCGCGCGGACCGCCGGACGCGATGCGCAGGGCCACGTCCCGCTCTGCCACGCCTACGGCGCGGCCATGCGGCCCCTCGCCGCCCCGGCCGACTCCGCGTGATCACCGGCATCCTCGCCGAGGTCGGCCGGCACGTCAGCAGCCGCTGGTTCCGCTCGGTCCTGCTGCCCGGTCTGCTGCTGGTGCTCCTCGCCGCCGCGGGCCGCCACCTCGGCCACGCGCACGCCCTCGACACCGGCTCCCTCGCCGTCCGGCTGGACGCCCTCGCAGGGCGCTGGCGCTCCGCACCCGTCCGGGCGGCCGTGGACCTCGCGGTGCTGCTGCTCGCCGCGGGACTCGCCGGCACGGTGGCCGGCGTACTGGGCCGCGCCCTCGAACGGGTCTGGCTGTATCCGGGGGAGTGGGGGGCCGGACGGCGCCGGCGCCGGGCGCTGCGGGCCGCCGAGCGGCGGGACGGGGCGGTGGTCGAGGCGTACCTGCCGCGGCGTCCCACCTGGATGGGCGACCGGGTGCGGCTGGTGGAGGCCCGGATCCGCGCCCAGTACTGGTTCGACGCGGCCGCTGCCTGGCCGCGGGTGTGGCTGCTCGTCGCCGAGGAGGTGCGTGCGCCCGTGGTGGCGGCCCGCGCCACCTTCGCCGAGGCCGTCACCCTCGCCGGATGGGGCTGCCTCTACCTGCTCACCGGGCTGTGGTGGTGGCCCGCGCTGATCGCCGGCACGTGCGTGGCCCTGGCGGGGTGGCGGCGCTCGCGCGCGGCGCTGGAGGAGTTCACCACCCTGATCGAGGCGGTGCTCGACCTCCACCACCGGGCCCTGGCCGAAGCCCTGGGCGTGCCGCTGGGGCCTTCGGGGATCACCGAGACCGAGGGCCGCGCCGTGGACGACATCCTGCGCAAGGGCGGCGACTGACGGCGAGTGACCCGGCGGCCTGCGCCGCCTATACCGTCTTCACCTGTGCCTGAGCCTGCGCTTGGGCCTGCGCCTGCGCCTGCGCCTGGGCCTGCAGCGTCGTGGGCGCCGACGCCGTCGACGGCGTGCCGGCGGCCACCGGGCCGGCCGCCGGGGGCAGCGCGAACAGGCGCAGGAAGAACTGGGCGAGCGGTCCGATGGCCAGCGCGTACGCGACCGTGCCCACGCCGACGGTGCCGCCGAGGAGGAACCCGGCCGCGAGGACCGTCACCTCGATCCCGGTCCGCACCAGCCGCAGCGACCGCCCGGTCCGGTGGTGCAGCCCGGTCATCAGGCCGTCGCGGGGGCCGGGCCCGAAGGCGGCGGCGATGTAGAGGCCGGTGGCGACGCCGTTGAGGACGATGCCCGCCGCGAGCATGCCGGCCTGGAGCGCGACGCCGTGCACACCGGGCACCACCGCGAGCGTGGCGTCCATGGACAGCCCGACGGCGAACACGTTGGACACGGTGCCGAGCCCGGGCCGCTGCCGCATCGGCACCCACAGCAGCAGCACCAGCGCACCCACCGCCACGGAGACGGTGCCGATGCTCCACCCGGTGAGCTCGGCGAGCCCCTGGTGGAAGACGTCCCACGGGTCCAGGCCCAGCCCCGCCCGCACCAGGAGCGCCGAGCTCGCGCCGTACAGGGCGAGGCCCGCGTAGAGCTGGAGGAGCCGGCGGGCCAGACGCCCGGTGGGGCGTGCGGAGGTGGAGGTGCCCGAGGTGCCGGGGGTGCCGGGAGTGGCGGAGGCGGAGCGCACGGCGGAGCCTTTCGTGGAAGCCAATGACCGATGGATCACACGGTGTGGCACCTCCCTGAGCGCGGGACAGGGCCAATCCGAGGTAAGTGGCCTTACTTCTCCGCCACCGGTCGCCGCCTGCCGTCGGACGGCCCTCGACTCCGTGAGAACACGCACATTTTTGGCCTGTTTGGTCCGAATTGGTGAATCCTGGTCGGTGACCCGGCGCCCCCGCGCCCGTTCCAGTCACGGGAGAGACATGCGACGCGTACACCGCCTGAAGAACAACTGGCGGACGGCCCTGCCCGTCGCGGGCGGCGCCGCCGTCCTCGGCTTCGGCGGCCTCTACCTCGTCGGCCTCGCCGCGGCGGGCGACGCCATCGCCGACGGCACGACCGTGCGCGGCGTCGACCTCGGCGGCATGAGCCGTACGCAGGCCAAGGCCGCGCTCGACCGCACCCTCGGCCCGGCCGCCGCCGCCCCGATCGCGCTGCGGATCGAGGACCGGACCGCCCAGGCCGCGCCCGCCGCCTTCGGCCTGTCCGTCGACACCGCGGCCACCGTCGAGCGCGCCGCCCGGACCGCTTCCGACCCGCTGACCGTGATCGGGCACCTGTTCGGTCCGGCCGAGGGGCGCGAGATCGAGCCCGTCGTCCGGACCGACGGCCCCACCGACCGGGCCGCGGCCGAGCACCTCGCCGCCTCCGGGCGCACGCCCCGCGACGGCGCCATCACCTTCCAGG
Source organism: Streptomyces sp. NPDC046876 (assembly GCF_040645035.1). Classification (NCBI taxonomy): domain Bacteria; kingdom Bacillati; phylum Actinomycetota; class Actinomycetes; order Kitasatosporales; family Streptomycetaceae; genus Streptomyces; species Streptomyces sp. NPDC046876. The sequence continues at coordinate 37,591 of NZ_JBEYXK010000048.1, forward strand.
ACGGCACGGCCCGGGTGGTCGCCCCCGCGGCGGGCGTCACCGTGCGGGCCGACCGGGCGGCCGCCGCCGTACGGGCCGCCTACCTGAGCCCGCAGACCGGGCCCGTGGCGGTGCCGGTGGAGCTCACGCAGCCGGCCGTGGACGCGGGGGAGACCGCGCGGGCCATGAAGGAATTCGCCGGGCCCGCGATGTCCGGCCCCGTCACCCTCACCCTCGCCGGGAAGCCCGTCACCCTCACCCCGGCCGTGCTCGGCCGCCACCTCACGATGAAGGCCGACGGCAGCGGCACGCTCGTCCCGCAGCTCGATGCCGAGGGGCTGCTGGCGGACCCCGAGGTCTCCCGGCAGCTGTCCGCCCTCACCGCGCCCTCGCGCGGCGCCACCTTCCGGGTGGACGCGGCGGGCCGGGCCGTCCTCGTCGAGGACGGTCGCAGCGGGATCCGGGTCACCGCCAAGAACCTGGGCGACGCGGTGATGCCGCTGCTCACCCGTACGGGCGCCGCCCGCACCGGAGAGCTCGCGGCGACGACCGTGCCGCCGAAGCTGACGGCCGCGCAGGCCCGGCGCCTCGGCATCAAGGAGCAGGTCTCCTCCTTCACCGTCCGCTTCCCGGTGGCCCCGTACCGCACCACCAACATCGGGCGCGCCGTGGAGCTGATCAACGGCTCCGTGGTCATGCCGGGCGAGACGTGGAGCTTCAACAAGACGGTCGGCGAGCGGACCAAGGAGAACGGCTTCGTCGACGGCATCATGATCAACGACGGCCGGTTCGTGAAGTCGCCGGGCGGCGGCGTCTCGGCGGTCGCGACGACCATGTACAACGCGGCGTTCTTCGCGGGCGTCAAGCCCGTCGAGCACGGGGCGCACTCCTTCTACATCGAGCGGTACCCCGAGGGCCGCGAGGCGACGGTGGCCTGGGGCAGCCTCGACCTGCGCTGGCTGAACGACTCGGGCCACGCGGTCTACGTCAAGGCCGAGTCCACCGACTCCTCGGTGACCATCAGCCTCCTCGGGACGAAGAAGTACGACGAGATCCGCTCGGTCAAGGGCCCGCGGACGAACACCGTCCCCCCGGCCAAGATCACCGGCTCCGGGCCGGCGTGCGAGGTGCAGACGCCGCTGGAGGGCTTCGACGTGGCGGTCGACCGCGTCTTCGTCCAGGGCGGCCAGGAGGTCAAGCGGGAGACCTACCGCACGCACTACACCCCGCGCGACGAGGTCACCTGCGACCCGCAGACCCCGGCGGCCCCGTCGGCGTCGGCCACCCCGGCCGCTCCGCCGGTCCGGGCTGCTGCCGCGGCCGCGCCGGCTCCCGGCCGCACGGCCTGAGCCCGGGCCGCCGCAGGCGCCCCCTCACCCCCCGCCCGGCCTCCCCTTCCCCTCAGTGGGTGAAGGGCGAGGCCGGGCGGGCACGCCAGGAATGCGCCGGATGGTGGACGACGGACGGCAGGTTGCGGTCCCAGTGGGCGCGGTGCCGCCTGGGGCGGGACGCTCCGCCCACCTCGGACGCGCGCGCCAGCATCAGCAGGGCGGCCGTGAGGGCCGCCAGTTCTATGTGGTCCGGGGTGCCCCGGACCACGCGTATCCGGTGCCGGCCCGTCACCAGGACACCGGCAGGGTCTTGGGGCCGCGGATCAGCCCGCCGCGCTGCCATTCGACCTGCTCCGGCGGGACGGCCAGGGCGAGGCGCGGGTAGCGCTCCAGCAGCGTCCTGAGCATGAGCTCGGACTCCATCCGGGCCAGCATCGAGCCGACGCAGTGGTGCGGGCCGTTGCCGAAGGCCATGTGGGCGATGGGGCCCCGGTCGAAGTCGAGCGTGTCCGGATCCGGGAAGACCTCGGGGTCGCGGTTGGCCGCGAGGTACGAGGAGTAGACCGCCTCCCCGGCCTTGATCCTGACGCCGGCGATCTCGAGGTCCCGTGTCGCGATCCTCGGCAGGCCCACGCCGCTGCGGTGCGGGATGAAGCGCAGCAGCTCGTCGACCGCCTGCGGGATGAGCTCCGGCTCGGCGCGCAGCCGCTGGAGGTGCTGCGGATGGGTGAGCAGCGCGTAGACCATGTTGGCGCTGTTGTTGCGGACCGCGTGCGCACCGCTCACCAGGATTGCGGTGGCCAGGGAGACGGCCTCGTCGTCGGTGATCTCGCCGGCCTCCGCGGCGGCGGTGAGCACTCCGCCGAGGTCGTCGCTGTGCTTCTTGCGGCGCATGTCGAGCAGGGCGACGACGGTCTCGCGGACCGTCTTCAGGGCGTCGACGCTCTGCGCGGGGGCCGGGCCCGGCGTCATCGCCACGTTGGCCCAGGAGGTCATGTCCGCCCGCATCTCCTGCGGCATGCCCAGCAGGTCGGCCACGGCCGCGAGGGGGAGCGGGCCGTGCAGGTGTTCGACGAGGTCCGCCGGCGAGCCGTGGCGTTCCATCGCGTCCAGGAGGCCGTCGAGGGTCCGCTGCACCGTCGGCTGCAGCTTCTTCATCGCCTTGCCGGTGAAGGCGCGGGCCACCACCCGCCGCATGTCGTTCAGGCGCGGCGGGTCGGCGTAGTTCAAGGACGCCTTCTGCGAGGCGATCGCATGCGGGGAGGAGGCGGTCACCGACCGGCCGACCAGCTCCGACCTGCTGAAACGCGGGTCGGTCGTGGCCGCCTTGACGTCGGCGTAGCGCGCCATCAGCCAGGCGCTGCCCTGGCCGTACGGCAGCTGCACACGGGTGGCCCGTCCGTCCTTCAGCCGGTCGTGGAGGAACGGGTCGAAGTCCAGGGCCTCGAAGTCGTCCAGGCTCCATACGTGCACCGGTTCGTCGGGGTCCGGCTCCGTACCGGGTGCCGGAGCCGTGCGCGGTTCTGACGTCATGGTTCATCTCCCTGCGTGGATGTCACCCCCCAAGGCGCGTTTCCGCGGGGAAGTCGGCTTCCGCGGGGAAATCGGCAGACCCATCCCTTCCCGCTCGCCACACGCGTCGCTGCCTTCCCCGCGCAGCGTCACCGGATTGGCCCATGTCCCCCAACGCCGTAGTCCCGCGCGCGCTTCGGCCGTAGGTCCGTGAGGCTGTGTCAGACACGAAAGGAGAGCCACCCATGGCGACTCTGTGCAGGCCAACGGTGTCCGTGCCCGAGCACGTGATCACGATGGAGCAGACCCTCGATCTGGCCCGGTCCGTCCACGCGGACCATCCGCAGCTCGACCTGGCACTGCGCCTGATCCGGAACACCGGCGTCGCGAAGCGGCACATCGTGCAACCCATCGAGGAGACGCTCAAGCACCCGGGTTTCGAATCGCGCAACACCGTGTACGAGGCCGAGGCCAAGGCCCGGGTCCCTGCGGTGGTGCGGCAGGCGCTCGAGGACGCCCAGCTGCGGGCCAAGGACATCGACATGATCATCTACGTGTCGTGCACGGGCTTCATGATGCCCTCGCTGACCGCCTGGATGATCAACGCGATGGGCTTCCGCACGGACACCCGGCAGCTGCCCATCGCCCAGCTGGGCTGCGCGGCGGGCGGGGCGGCGGTCAACCGGGCCCACGACTTCTGCACCGCCTACCCAGAGGCGAACGCGCTGATCGTGTCCTGCGAGCTCTGCTCGCTGTGCTACCAGCCGAGCGACCTCGAAGTCGGCAACCTGCTCTCCAACGGCCTGTTCGGCGACGGAGTGGGGGCCGCGGTCGTCCGCGGCCGCGGCGGCACCGGCATGGAACTGCACCGCAACAGCTCGTACATCATCCCCCAGACAGAGGACTGGATCATGTACGACGTCAAGTCGACCGGGTTCCACTTCAAGCTCGACCGACGGGTGCCGGGCACCATGGAGCCGCTCGCCCCCTCGCTCAAGCAGCTGGCAAAGGCCCACGGGTGGGACGCCGCCGCCTTGGACTTCTACATCATCCACGCCGGCGGGCCCCGCATCCTGGATGACCTGAGCAAGTACCTCGGTGTGGCACCCGAGGCATTCCGCTTCAGTCGGGCCACACTGACCGAGTACGGCAACATCGCCAGCGCCGTCGTCCTGGACGCGCTGCGCCGACTCTTCGACGAGAACGGCACCGCCGACGCCGCGAAGGGCCTGCTGGCCGGCTTCGGCCCGGGCATCACCGCTGAGATCTCACTGGGCAGCTGGACCTCGGAACGAGGAACCGGGTGAGGGAGGAATCCGAACCATGCTGAAGGACGGCCCCGCAACCGCACGGCCACCCATCACGCACTGGCCCACCCCGGCCCTGGACGGGGTCGACTTCGACCCCGTCCTCGCCGGTCTGATGCAGGCGGGGCCGGTCACCCGGATCCGGCTTCCCAACGGTTCCGGATGGGCCTGGCTCGTCTGCCGGTACGACGACGTGCGGATGGTGGCCAACGACCCGCGCTTCAGCCGCAAGCTGGTCGCCGAGCACGACGTCACCCGCCTGGCCCCCCACTTCATCCCCGCGCCGGGAGCCGTCGGCTTCGAGGACCCTCCCGACCACACCCGCCTGCGCCGCACGGTCGCCGCCGCCTTCACCACCACCGGGGTGGAGCGGCTGCGCACCCGGGCCAGGCAGATGCTCGACGCGATGGTCGACCGGATCCTCGAGGACGGGCCGCCCGCCGACCTGACCGAGCGCCTCCTCGCCCCCTTCCCGCTCGCCGTGGTCTGCGAGCTGATGGGCGTCCCCGAGGAGGACCGGCCCATGGTCCACGAATGGACCACCCTGATCCTGTCCTCGGCCCAGGGCGCCGAACGCAGCGAACAGGCCAAGAACGAGGCGCTCGCCTACCTGGGCGCCCGCCTGGGCTCCGGAACCGTCGCCCACGACGACAGCGTCATCGGCCTCCTCGACCAGGCCGTCCGCGACGGCGAGGTCACCCTGGAGGAGGCCACCGGCCTGGGCCTGCTCATCCAGATCGGCGGCGAGGCCGTCACCAACAACGTCGGCAACATGGTCTACATCCTGCTCACCCGACCGGACCTGATGGAGCAGATGCGCAGCAAGCCCGCGCTGCGCCCCTCGGGGCTGAACGAGCTCCTGCGCTACATCCCGCACCGCAACGCGGTCGGGCTCTCCAGGATCGCCCTGGAGGACGTCACCATCGCCGGCCAGCGCATCCGCGCCGGCGAAGCGGTCTACATCTCCTACCTCGCCGCCAACCGCGACGCGGACGTCTTCCCCGACCCGGACGAACTGCACCTGGACCGCAGCCCGAACCCGCACGTCTCCTTCGGGTACGGGCCCCACTTCTGCCCCGGCGCCATGCTCGCCCGCCTCGAATCCGAACTGCTCCTGGACGCGCTCCTCGACCGGTTCCGGGACCTCCGCTTCACGGTGCCCACCAACGAACTGCGCTGGCGGCCCGGCGCGCTCATCCGCGGTCCCGAAGGCCTGCCGGTGACCTGGTCATGACCGCGCACGTCGCCCGCGACGGCTTGCTCGTGCCGCCGGGCCACGGCCGCACCCTGCACACCGAGGCCCAGCAGGTCACGTTCAAGGTCACCGGGGAGCACTCCTCGGTGGCCTCGAGTTTCGAGGTGGTCGTCCCGCCCGGATTCGACGTGGGCGCCCACCGGCACATGCGCAGCGAGGAGCTCTTCTACGTCCTGGAGGGTGAACTCGACGTCATGGCCTTCGAGCCGCGCGTGCGCAGCGGCGACAACTGGCGACACTGGGAGTCGCTGGACGGACGCCAGGTCGTGCGGGCCGGCCCCGGAACCGTGATCGTGGTTCCGCCCGGCTGCCCGCACGCCTTCGCGAACCCCACCGGCGAGCCGGCCCGCATGTTCTTCCAGGCCTCACCGCCACCCGATCACGAGCGGTACTTCGAGGAGCTCCTCGCCCTGCTCGACGCGGGCACCACCCCCGATCCCGCCGCGATCCTCGAACTGCGGTCCCGTTACGACATCGAACAGCTCACGCCCCTGCGCCACGAGCTGTCCTGACCGCCACCGCGCCTGCCGCACCGGCACGCGCCACACACCACAGCCCCACCTCAACCCACCCTCATGCTCGGGAGAAGAATTCATGCTGCTCACCCGCCGCAAACTCCGCACCGCCACGTACGCCCTGGCCGGCACGGTCGCTGCCGCCGCCTCGCTCGCCGCGGGCCCGGCCCGCGCCGCCGACGCGCTGCCGTCCCACTGGTGCTACGTCAACGGGGTCGAGGCCCCGCCCGGTGACCGGGTGAACGGCACCCCGGGTCCCGACGTCATCCTGTGCGAGAACGACGTCGAGAACACGATCATCTACGGCGGCGGGGGCGACGACAACATCCGCGTCAAGGGCATGCTCGTCGACTCCCAGGTCCTCGGCGGCGAGGGTGACGACACGCTCCAGGTCAACAACCTCTACCCGCGCAACGGCAACTCCTCGGTGCGCGGCGGGTCCGGCAACGACACCATCATCACCGCCCTCGTCGTCGGCACGGCCGAGCACGGGGCCACCGTCTACGGCGACCACGGCGACGACAACATCACCACCGGCAGCGTGCTCGGCGAGCCCGGCGAGTACCAGCGCGGCGGCGGCCAGGTCTTCGGCAACGACGGCAGCGACTACATCCGCACGGGCAACGTCGACCTCGGCGGCCGGATCCTCGGCGGCAGCCAGGCCGACATCATCGAGCCGAAGTCGGTGGGCGCGGAGTCCGCGGGCATCGTCCAGGGCGGCCCGGGTAACGACACCGTCCGCGGCCAGAGCGACACCGTCCTGACGATCGGCCCCGGCTACGGCCAGGTCGACGGCGGCCTCGGCGCCAACTCCTGCAAGCTGAAGCACTACTCGACCGGCGACCGGGTCCGCAGCTCGGTCGCGAACTGCGCGGTGGCGGCGGTCTCCGAGGAGGCCGCCCCCGCGAAGCCGGCGGCCCCCTCCACCTCCACCCCCGCGAAGCCGGCGGCCCCCGCCTCCTCCGCCGCCAAGCCGTCGACCTCCGCCGCCAAGCCGTCGACCTCCACCTCCAAGCCGTCGAACTCGGCCTCCAAGCCCTCGAACTCGGCCTCCAAGCCCTCGAAGCCGGCCGCGCACGCGGGCGCGCGGCCGCAGCACCGCCCCTAGCGCTCAGCCGTCCGAGGGCCGGCGGCCCGCAGGAGCGCCGTGCGTGCGCTCCATCGACAGGCCGCCGGGCAGCAGGAGCATCGTCAGCACGGCCCCGGCGCTGAAGATCGCCGCCGAGGCCGTGAAGACGGTGTGGTACCCCTCCAGAGCAGCCCGCGCCAGGAGCTCCGGCGCGGGCTGTCGGCCTGCCAGGGAGCGGCTCACCGACACGGCGGCCAGGGTGCTCATCAGCGCCGTGCCCACGGAGCCGCCGATCTGCCGCATGGCGTTCACCGTCGCCGACCCCACCCCGGCGTCGCGCGGGTCGATGCCCGCCGTGCCCAGGTTCATGGCGGCCGCGGTGATCAGCCCCATGCCCAGGCCCGTCAGCACCTGCCCCGGCAGGACGTCGACCACGTACGGGCCCGTCGCCGACAGGTTCGTCATCCACGCCATCCCGCAGGCCGCGAGCACCATCCCGGTCACGATGCGCGGGCGCCCGCCCACCTTGCCGAGCAGCCCCATGTTGCTGCCGATCGCGCTGATCATGGTGCAGCCGGACATCGGCATGAAGGCCAGTCCGGTGTGGGCCGGGCCGTAGCCGCGGGTGTGCTGGAGGTAGTACGTGAGGAACAGGAACACCCCGAACATGCCCACGCCCGTGATGAACACGGACGCCAGGGCCGTGGCCCGGACCCGGTCGAGCACGATCCGCAGCGGCAGCAGCGGGTGCGGGCTGCGGCCCTGCCACCAGGTGAACGCGGCGAGCAGCACGGCGCCGGTCAGCAGGAAGCCCAGTGCCTCCGCGCCCTGCCAGCCGTGCGGGCCGGCCGTCGCCAGGCCGTAGACCAGGCAGAACAGTCCCGACGAGCCCAGTACGGTGCCCGGCAGGTCCAGCTTCGGCGGGGCGGCCGGGGCCTGGCGGCGCAGCAGCAGCGTCCCGCCCGTGACCGCGACGCCGGCGAACAGCACGTTCACGTACAGGGTCGAACGCCAGCTCAGGTGCTCGGTGAGGACGCCGCCGAGCAGCAGCCCCACCGCACCCCCGGACGCGGCGAGCGACCCGAACACCCCGAAGGCCTTGCCGCGTTCGGCGGGCGAGGAGAACGTCGTCGTCAGCAGCGACAGCGCGGCGGGGGCCAGCAGCGCCGCGAAGACCCCCTGCAGCGCCCGCGCCGTGACCAGGACGCCGAAGGTGGCCGCCGCACCGCCGAGCGCGGAGGCCGCGGCGAATCCCAGCTGCCCGATCAGGAAGGCCCGGCGGCGGCCGATCAGGTCGGCGAGCCGCCCGCCGAGCAGCAGCAGACTGCCGAAGGCGATGGCGTACGCGGTCACCACCCACTGCCGCTGCTGGTCGGAGAAGCCGAGGCCGTCCTGGATGGAGGGCAGCGCGATGTTCACGATGGTGGCGTCGAGGACGACCATGAGCTGGGCGAGCCCGATCACGGCGAGGATCCACCAACGGCGCGGATCGGGCGGGGCCTGGGCGCCGGCGACTGCCGGTCCGGGGCCGGTGGTGGGGCCGAAGGCTGGTCCGGGGGCCGGACCGGTCGGTTCTGCGGACATGGCCGTCACTCCAGGGGTAACGCTCGTCCTCGCAGGCGAGAGTGGGTGTGCGGGCGCGGCTGCGCTCCGGTTCGACGATGCGTGAGACGGGCCCGCCGCCCGCGCGCCACGCCACGATGCCGCCCGGATGGACCAGCGCCGACGCCCGCTCCCGCTAACCGGAGCGCTTCTTCACCGCGGCCGCGCCGGCCGTGTGCTCGGCGGCTGCGGCGCCGGCCGGTGCCGGGCGCCCGGCGTGCAGCTCCAGCGGGCCCGTGCCCCGGTCCCGGGCCCGCAGGCACGCCTTGATCTGCCGCCGCAGCGAGGGCTTGACCAGGCCGCGCAGCTCGCCGGGGTCCGCGGCCCGCCAGCGCAGCAGCTCGATCGGCGACAGCCGGATCCGGGCGAGGGTGTCGGCGGCCAGCACCCCGCCGTCGTAGAGGAAGCGGATCCGGGCCGGCCGGCCGGGCTTGTGGGACCAGTTCACGCCGAGGAGGCGGCCCGGCTCCAGGTCCAGGCCGAGCTCCTCGCGGACCTCGCGGCGGGCCGCCTCGCGCGGGGTCTCGCCCAGGTCGCTGTCGATACCGCCGCCCGGCAGGTTCCAGCGGCCCGGCCGCCCGTACGAGGGCTCCACCAGCAGCACCCGGCCCGCCGCGTCGGTGAACACCACGCTCGCCGCGGTCAGCGCCTTGGGCCGGACCGCCCGGTGGCTCGCGGAGTCCAGGGCCCCGGCGTGCTCCAGCGCCGCACGGTGCACCGGGTCCAGGCCGGCCGGGGATCCCGTGTGGGGGAACCCGCCGATGAGGTGGGCGACGCTGCCGGCGTTGAGCGCGGCCAGTCCGGCCCGCAGCCGGGCCGCGGCCCGCTTCGGCAGCACCCCGTACGCCTCCTGCGGCGCGAGTCCGCGCCCTGCCGAGGGCAGCTCCGGCGGCAGCGGCCCGGCCAGCCCGACCAGATGGACGTGGACCACGCAGGCGCGCCCGGCCGGCTCCGCCGCAGGCCGCGAGTCGACGACGAGCAGCCGGCCGACGGGCGGCACGCCCGGGCCCAGCAGCTCCTCCAGGATGCGGGCCAGCCCCTGCTCCGGTGTCTCGGCGCCCGCTACGAGACCACCCGGAAGGCTGGCCTCCGCCCCGTCGACGCCGGCCGACACGAGGACCAGCCCGGCCGGGTCCATGACGATCGCGGAGACGGCCACCAGCGGGCCAGGGGCCGCGGCGGAGACGGGGGCGGGACGGTCGGGGCGGGCGGGACGGTCGGTCACGGCGTGCTCCGGGGGACGTACGGCGGGCGGCGGCTGGGGCCGGGCCGGGCCCCGCAGCGACCGTACCGCCCCACGGGTCAGGCGCCCGCCAGCAGCATTCCGCCCATCGTGACCATGGTCGCCGCGACGAAGCCGTCGAGCACCCGCCAGGCGGCGGGCCGCGCCAGTACGCCGCTGAGCAGCCGGGCCCCGTAGCCCAGGGTGCCGAACCAGGTCAGGCTGGCCAGCCCGGCGCCGATGCCGAAGGCCCAGCGCAGCTCGCCGCGGTCGGCGGCCAGCGAGCCCAGCAGCAGGACGGTGTCCAGGTAGACGTGCGGGTTGAGCCAGGTCATGGCCAGACAGGTCAGGACGGCCCGGCGGCGCGATGCGGCCGCGGCCCCCTCGGTCTCCAGGGCGGCCCCCGGAGTCGGCCGCAGCAGCCGCCGGGCGGCGAGCACTCCGTAGCAGACCAGGAAGCCGCCGCCCGCGATGCCGACGGCGGTGAGGGCGGCCGGCCAGGCGGTGACGAAGGCGCCGACGCCGGCGACGCCGAGGGCGATGAGGACCGCGTCGGAGACCGCGCAGATGGCGACCACGGCCAGGACGGCGTGGCGGCGCGCCCCCTGCCGCAGGACGAACGCGTTCTGCGCCCCGATGGCCACGATGAGGGAGAGTCCGGTGCCGAAGCCGGCGAGGGCCGCCGTGATGATGCCGTTGGTCATGCGTTCGACCATATGAGCCGCCCGGGGTGCAGTACAGCTAAGGATTTTTACGTACCCTTAGCGTTCGTGATGGACGAGCTTCCCCTGGACCAGGTACGGACCCTGCTCGCGGTGGTGGACGAGGGCACCTTCGACGCCGCGGCGGCCGCGCTGCACGTGACGCCCTCCGCCGTCAGCCAGCGGGTCAAGGCCCTAGAACAGCGGACCGGGCGGGTCCTGCTGATGCGGACCAAGCCGGTGCGGGCCACCGAGTCCGGGCAGGTGGTCGTCCGCTTCGCCCGCCAGCTGGCCCGCCTCGAACGCGATGCGCGGGCCGAGCTCGGCATGGCGCAGGAGGCGGGCGGCCCGGTGCGGCTGCCCATCGCCGTCAACGCCGACTCGCTCGCCACCTGGTTCCTGCCCGCGCTGACCCGGGTGCCGCAGGACCCGCCGGTCCTGTTCGAGCTGCACCGCGAGGACGAGTCGCACACGACGGCCCTGCTGCGCGAGGGCCAGGTGATGGCGGCGGTCACCTCCTCGCCCGATCCGGTGGCGGGCTGCACCGTGCGCCGGCTGGGCCTGGCGCGCTACCTGCCGGTCGCGAGCCCCGGCTTCGCCGCCCGGCACCTGCGCGGCGCGGGCGGTCTGCCGCGCGCGCTGCGGCAGGCCCCGGTGATCGTGTTCGACCGGCGGGACGTGCTCCAGGACACCTTCGTACGGGCGCTGACGGGAGACGGGGCCGCGGGGGCCGGCGCCGGGCCGCTGCGCCACCACGTGCCCACCTCGGAGGGGTTCTGCGACGCGGTCGCCGCGGGCCTGGGCTGGGGGCTGGTGCCCGAGCCGCAGGCCGCGCCGCTGCTCCGCTCCGGAGAGCTGGAACTGCTCGTGCCGCGGCGGCCGCTGGACGTCCCGCTGTACTGGCAGCAGTGGAAGCTGGAGTCGCCGGCGCTGTCGACGGTGGCCGAGGTGGTCGCCGCCGCGGCGGCGGAGGCCCTGCTGCCACCGGGGGCCCCGTAAGCTGCGGTCATGGACTCCTACACGATCGGCCAGGCGGCGCGGCTGCTCGGCGTGAGCGTCGACACGGCCCGTCGCTGGGCGGACGCCGAACGGTTCCCCACCCGCCGGGAGGGGACCCGGCGGATGGTGGACGGGCCGGACCTGGCCGCGTTCTGCGTGGAGGTCGCGCAGGAGGGCGCCGGCGACGGCGAGGAGGCCCCGTACACCTCGGCGCGCAACGCCTTCCCGGGCATCGTCACCGCCGTCACGCTCGGCGACGTCGCGGCCCAGGTCGAGATCCAGGCGGGGCCCCACCGGGTGGTGTCGCTGCTGACCCGCGAGGCGGTGGAGGAACTCGGCCTGGAGGTGGGCGCCCGAGCCGTGGCCCGGGTCAAGTCAACGAGCGTCTTCGTCGACCGCACCTAACGGCTCCCGCCATGCCAGCCCCCCGCCGGGCCGGGCTCCGCCCCGGACCCCGCGCCTCAATCGCCGGCGGGGCTGATTGCGGGCCGGCGGAGCCGGAGTGGCCTTCGGGCGCCCTTCGAAGCCGAGGGTCGGCCACACCAGCCCCGCCGGCGTTTGAGGCGCGGGGTCCGGGGCGGAGCCCCACACCACCCGGCTCCGCCGCCCCTTGAGGCCCGGGGTCGGCATCTCCACCCTCGCCCGCCCTTCGCATCCGGGGTCCGGCATATCCAGCCTCGCCGGCGTTTGAGGCGCGGGGTTTGGGGCGGCGCCCCAGCAACCCCGGCTCCGCCCGCCTTCGCAGCCGAGGGCCGGCACAACCAGCCTCGCCGGCGTTTGAGGCGCGGGGTTTGGGGCGGCGCCCCAAGGAACCCGGCTTCGCCGGGCACCGGGCTCCGCCCGGACCCTCCCCCCGAATCCCAGCGGGGGGTCCCCCACGCAAA
>NZ_JBEYXK010000049.1:0-49405 GCF_040645035.1 Streptomyces sp. NPDC046876
GCCGTCCCCCTATGCGGCCGTCCGCCGGCAGAAGGTCGGCAGGGGGAGGTCAGCCGACCTTCTGGACCGTCCAGACCTGGGTCGCGCGGCCGTCGGCGCGCTGCAGGTCCAGGAGCCAGTCGCCGTAGTACGGGCGGCTGCTCACGGTGAGGGCGTAGCCGCCGCTCGGGTCCGTCACGGTGGTGGTGCTGCCGCTGGTCTTCAGCTTCCACTGCTGGGTGGAACCGGTGCCGCAGGGCTGCTGGGCGATCCACATGCCCGGGGCCGGGGCACCGCCCGTCTGCAGGCACTTGCCGGAGACGGCGGACTTGATCCGGACCAGGCCGCTGCCCGCGTCCTCGAACAGCCACTGCTGCTGGGCGTAGCCATTGGCACGCGCTCCGACGAGCACGGTGCCGTCGGCGCTGCGGCCGCCCCAGAGCTCGGCCGACATGCCGGTGCTGCCGTTGCCGAGGGTGTAGCGGGCGTTGGGGGTGGTGGTACCGCCGCCCGCACCCGTCGTCTTGAACACGGTGGTCTTGCCGGCGCCGGTGTCACGGCCCGCGGCGTCGCGCACCGAGACGGCGACCTTGTACTCGGTGCCCGGCTGGAGGTTGTAGATGCGCAGGGCCTGCGACTGGACCCACGTCAGGTGCTTGCCGTTCAGCAGGACCTGGTACCAGACGGCGCCGTCCACCTTGGGCCAGCTCACCACGACCGAGGTCGACTGGATCTGGCCGGCCGTCACGGTCGGGCCGCCGGTCGGCTTCTTGGTCGGCGTCGGGGTCGGGGTGGGGTTCTGGGTCGGCTTCGGGTTCGGGCTCGGGTCGGTGGTGTTGCCGCCCTTGCCCTTCATCAGGAACTGGTTGTCCGCGATGTTCCAGTGCGTGGCCAGGTAGCTGCCCGGCTTGGGGCTGGTGTGGAAGTAGTCGTCGTGGTTGCAGTCCAGGATGTTCTCGGACGCCTGGTTGGTGCAGACGTTGCGCATCTGCGGGTAGTACGGGGTGTCCGAGTAGCACATGACGTCCCACTCGTCGGTGCAGTGCGCGCCGCGGCTGGTGTTGGGGGCGCTGTTGTTCACCGCGCCGAGGTTGTGGCCCAGTTCGTGCGCGGCGGTGTGGCCGCCCCAGCAGCCGGAGTCCGTACGGCCGTAGGAGGGGCCGAAGTTGCTCAGGTTGTTCTGGCCGGGGCGCTCGTCGCCGGCGAAGGTGCCGATGCCGCAGTAGACCTGCGTGTCCGCGAAGATCATGTACTTGCGGTCGCGGCGGTCGAGGCCCTTGCCCGCCAGCGCGTTGTTGGTGGCGCTGAACTCGGAGAGCGCAGAGGCCGGGAGCTCGATGTTGAGCACGGTCGGCGTGCAGTCCGAGGAGGTGACGAACCGGATGTGCCGGACGCCGCCGGTCTCCTCGGCGCTCGTGGAGTAGATCAGGTCGGCGTCGGCCGCCCACTTGCGGAACGAGGCGAAGTACTCCGAGTAGCGGTCGCGGTCGGGGCCGTGGACGTACACGACCTGGACGCGGTTGCCGCTGCTGCCGTCACCGTCGCACTGGACGGTCTGCCCGGCGGGCCCAGCGGCCACGGCCTGGCTGCCGCTGCCCGCGGCCTGGGGGGCCGGCGCGGCGGAGGGGGCGGCCTTGGCGGAGCTCGCGTCGGCGGCGGGCGCGTCCTGAGGACGCCCGCTGCCCTCCGCGGCTGCCGCTTCGCCGCCCTCGGGGCGGGCAGGATCGGCCGCCACGGCCTTGGTCTTGACGACGGGGGCGACGTCGGCCTTGATGTCGACGTCCTTCGGCGGGGCGTCGGGGCCGTGGCTGCACAGCCCGGCCTCCGTGCGGTAGACGCCCACGCACTTGTCGCCCTTGGGGGCGGCCTTGAGGCCGTCGTAGACCATGCCGCGCGCAGCGTCGTTGGCGGGCTCGCTCGCGATGGGCGCGGGCTCGGCGTCACGGGCCGGCGCCGCGGCCGGCGTGGCCTCCGCGGCTGCGTCGGCCTGGACGGTGGTCCCCGCTTGGGCGTTGTCGCCCAGTCCCGAGTAGGCGATGCCCCCGGCTATCACCGCCGCCGATGCCATGGCGGCGGTGACGAGTATCAAGCGACGCGGTTTGCGCCGGTGTTCACGCTTCCTTCGACGGTGACCCGTCATGCGCACCTCAAATCCTTGGTCGGAGGAGTGGGTGCGCAGAAGGCTGCCAGACGGGCGAGGTGGAGAATTCGGACAAACGGGAATGGGCGTCGAGATATCTGACTGTTACCTCGACACCGGATTTGATGAACAGTCAATTCTCTTTAAAACAAGGGCAGTTACGCGCGTAGGGGCGCAAAGGTCCAGGCCTTTTCGAGGATCTCGTTATCAAATCGAGATAAGGGTGTAAGGCTTGTTGACGGTAATTCAGTCAGGGATTCATCTAATTACTACGAGCCGAATTGCTTCTGTCACGAGCTGTGAGGAATCCTTCGCTCCGCCCCAGGAAGATGCCCGCCAGCGTCAGCGCCACACCGCAGAGTTGCTGTCCGGTGAGCGTCTCCCCTGCGATCGCGGTGCCCAGCAGCACGCCCGTGACCGGATTCAGCAGGCCCAGCAGTCCGACCGTCGCGGCGGGCAGCCGGCGCAGTCCCGCGAACCAGGCAGCGAAGGCCAACGCCGTGGCCACGACGGCGACATAGGCGAATCCGAGCAGCGCCGGAGCGTCGACCGCGGGCGGTGCCCCCTCGATCAGGACGGCGAACGGGAGCAGCAGCAGGCCCCCGCCCAGGAGCTGCCACGCGGTCGACGCGAGGACATCGACCCCCGCGCTCCACCGCTTCGCCAGCACGTAGCCGAGCGAGGACATCGCCATGGCGCCCACCGAGGCCAGGGCGCCCACCGCATCGACCGGCACTGCCGCGGTCAACAGCATCAGGCTCACCCCGGCCGCGCCCACCGCGGCCCCGGCCAGCTGCCGCGCGCCCGGCCGCTCACCGATCAGCGCCCAGGCGATCAGCATCATCGCCAGCGGCGTCGTCGCCATCACGGTCGAGGCCGCACTGGTCGGCAGCCGCTGCGCGGCCACGTACACCAGGGCGAAGAAGCCGCCCGTGTTGAGGAAGCCCAGCAGGAGCGACTTCCCCCACCAGGACCCGCTCGGCAGCCGCCGCGCGACGGCCAGCAGCAGGAGCGCCGCGGGCAGGGCGCGCAGCGCGGCCCCGTACAGCGGATGGCCGACCGGCAGGAACGCGCGGGTGACGTAGTAGTTGGTGCCCCAGGCGACCGGCGCTGCCGCCGTCACCAGCGACCACCGCAAATTAGCTTCCATGGAAGATATAATACCTTCCATGGAAGCTATACTGGTTTCCGTGAAGCAGCCACCGCCGAACCCCGACCACGTCGCGCGCATCCAGGCCGAGTGGGCACGCGAACGCCCCGACCTCGACGTCGGCCCGCAGGGGGTGATCGGGCGGCTGCACCGCCTCGGCCTGCTCCTGACCGACCGCCTCGCCCTGGTCTACCGCCGGTACGGTCTGAGCGAGGGGGAGTTCGACGTCCTCGCGGCCCTGCGCCGGGCAGGCGAACCCTTCGAGCGGGCCCCCGGCGAACTGGCCGTGCACACGATGGTCACCACGGGTGCGATGACCAAGCGGATCGACCGCCTGGAACGCGACGGCCTGGTCGCGCGCCGCCGCTCGGCGGCGGACGGCCGCGGCCGCGTCGTCGCCCTCACCCCGGCCGGCCTCGAGCTGATCGACCGTGCGTTCACCGAGCACATGGAGAACGAGCGCACCCTGCTGGAGGACGGGCTGTCCGCGCGGGAGGCCGCGCAGCTGGAGGCGCTCCTCACCGCCTGGCTCGCCCGGGTGGAGCCGCCGCCCCCGGCCTGAGGAGCGCCGTCACCTCCGGCCGAGCTTCACCCACTGCGCGGTGCTCGGGACTCCCTTTCCGTCCAGCAGGAACAGCATGTAGTAGCCGGGCGGGGCGTCGGCCGCGCTCGGCGGCGTGCGCAGCCCCACCGCGGCGCCGTGCACCACGGTGACCGCCAGCTCCAGGTGCCGCTGGCTGGTGTTCACCGCATGCGTGACGGTGGTCGGCGCCAGCAGCACCGCCCGGGCCACCGAGGCCGCGGTCGAGCTCACCGCCTCGAACTCCGCGCCGTACGCGAGCTCGCCCGCGGGGACCCGGTCCAGGGCGGGCCGGCCGGCGCCCCGGTGCAGGTACGCGGGCTCGTACAGCTCGATGCTCCCGTCCATGCCGTCCCGGATGTCGGGGTCGTTGGCGATCTGCTGGAGCTCGTCGCCCGTGACCAGCACCCGCCCGTCCGGCAGGACCAGGGCGTTGGAGTGGTAGCCGCGCGGCAGACGCTGTGCGGGTCCGAGGTGCCAGCGGCCCTGTGCGTCGCGCAGTTCGATCTGCCGGTACTTCAGGTCGGCCCGCGGATTGAACGGCCCGTACCCGTAGTCCCGGGTGTCCAGCGCCCCGTTGACCGTCATGAGCGTGCCGTCCGGCAGGATCAGCGTGTCGTCCTGCGTGCGCCCGAACGCCCGCGGCTCCTCCGTGGTCCAGCGGTCGCCCGCGAGCCGGTAGGTGTTCGGGTCCTTCGGGTCGCCGCCCAGTACCAGTACGGAGTCGGGGCCGTGCAGGCCGGCCGGCAGCGGCACCGCCGAGCCGTACCCGCGGAAGTCGGCCGGCCGCCGGGGCAGATCGGTCCGGGTCTCCTTCACCGGGTCGAACCGCCATTGCTGGTCGGCGTCCCGCCCCAGGCCGTAGACCAGGCCGTCGCGCAGCGAGAACAGGTGCGGGTAGTCGTTGCGGAAGGGCGCGTCGGAGCGGAGCCGCTCCGCCGCCAGCCCGACCGGGATGTCGTACGGGCGCCACGGCACCGGATGGCGCAGTGCGGGGAAGCGCTCCACGACCGGGGTCGGGGTGCCCGTACCGCGCTCGGACTGGCCGGACATGATGATCTGGCGGCCGTCGGCGCCCGTCACCACCGAGGGGTACCAGCGGCCGACCGACATGTCCTGGTTGCGGAACCAGGTCTCGGTCCACGGGTCGAAGACGAAAGACAGCTTGGCGCCGCTGCCGCCCTTGCCGCCGGTGTTGCCGCCGAACACCCCGACCATGCCGTTGGGCAGGTAGGCGTGTCCGGCGCAGAAGAACGGCGCCGGGCGCGGGGCGAACGTGCCGTCCGGCATCAGCACGGTCGGGGGCTCCACCTTCTTGAACGCCCGCGCCCCGGTGCCGCGGGCCGGGTCCCACAGGTAGGCGCGGCCCGCGTTGGTGCGGCCGATCCGGTCGGTGGGGCCGGTCTCCTTGGTGGGGTTGACCTCCACCCGCTCGAAGGAGAAGAGCAGCACCTTGCCGGTGGGCAGCAGAGCGGCGTGCACGCCGAAGTCGGGGGAGGGGAAGAACTCCGTGAACCGGCCGGAGCGCGCCGCCTGGAAGGCCGCGTTGGCCTTCCGCTGGGACTCCGCCAGTGCGGCCAAGCTAGCGGTGCGCTTGACCTGCGGGTACTCCTCGACGCCGGCGGCCGCCTGCCGCCGCTGGGCGTGGGACCGGGCGTGCTCCGCGCCGAGGACTGCGGCCTCGGCGGCGTCCGGCTCGACTGGGGCCGCCGCGGCCGTGCCGGGGCCGCCGGACGGGTCGTGCGCGGTCGTGGTTGCGGTCGCAGTCGCAGTTGCGGTTGCGGCGGTAGGCGCCCCTGCGGCCAACGTGGCCAGGGCGGCCAGGGTGGCGGCGGTGCAGAGTACGGCGGACCGCCGTGTGAACGGACCGGCCATGGGCGTCCTCCCTCACGCGAGGCTCGAGGCCGCACAGCCTAGGCGAATCCGACAAAAAGCCCGAAAAGGCTCGGCGGGGATGCCGGATCGGCTGCACAGTGGGGCCGTCCGGACGAGGGATCCGGCCTGCTGAAACGTTTCTGCGGTGAACCGGGCCGTCCGACCGGGTGAGCCCGCGTACCCGCCGGCGATCGGCAGCCGCGCCCCGCGGCTATCCATGGCCTCGTGACCAAGCCACTTCGCACCGCACTGACCGCCGTCGCCCTCGCCGGAAGCCTCCTGGCGCTCTCGCCCTCGGCAGGAGCCGCCGCCCCCACGGCGCCCCCCACCGGCAAGGTGACCGTCGACGTCGCCACGGTCAACGGCTCGGGCTGCCGGCCCGGGACCGCCGCCGTCGCCGTCTCCCCGGACAACTCCGCCTTCACCGTCACCTACAGCGACTACCTGGCCCAGGCCGGTCCGGGCATTCCCGTGACCGAGGGCCGCAAGAACTGCCTCCTCTCCCTCGTCGTCAACGTCCCGCAGGGCTTCACGTACGCGGTGTCGAAGGTCGACTACCGCGGCTACGGCAGTCTCGCGGACGGCGCCATCGGCACCCAGAAGGCCAGCTACTACTTCCAGGGCATGAGCCAGACCGCCTCCCGGTCCCACCAGTTCCACGGCGCCCTCCAGGACAACTGGCAGGTCACCGACACCACCGGCATCCAGGCCCTCGTCTTCGCCCCCTGCGGAGAGAAGCGCAACTTCAACATCAACACCGAACTGCGCGCCGAGGCGGGCACCTCCGACAGCGCCGAGACCAGCTACATGGCCGTCGACTCCACGGACGGCAGCATCAACACCGTCTACCACTTCCAGTGGAAGGAGTGCCCGGTCCGCCGCTGAGGCGGCGGACGCCCACCTCGGACAGGCCCCCCACCTCGGACAAGCCCCCCCACCTCAGGCAAGCCCCGCCACCCGGGCCCGGTAGCGGCCCGGGGTGGTCCCGAACTCCCGGTTGAACGCGTGCGAGAAGGCGTACGGGGTGCCGTACCCGACCCGCCGCGCGATCGCAGCCAGGGGGTCCGGGGTGTCGCGGAGCAAGGTGGCGGCGTACGTCAGCCGCCACCACGCGAGGTACGCCATCGGCGGGCGCCCGACCAGTGCCGTGAACCGGCGTGCCAGCGTGGCCCTGGACACGCCCGCCTCCGCCGCCAGGCGCTCGTTGGTCCACGGCGCGGCCGGATCCGCGTGCAGCACCCGCAGCGCGGCCGCCGCGACCGGGTCGCCCAGCGCCGCGGACCAGGCCCCGGCCGCGTCCTCGGCCATCCAGGAGCGGACCATGTAGACGAGGAGCAGGTCGAGCAGGCTCGGTACGGCCATCGCCGCACCCGGCCGCGCGGCGCCCAGCTCGCCGCCCAGCAGGTCGATCGCGGCCCGCAGTTCGGGATGGCGGCCGACGCGGTTCGGCAGGTGGACGACCGGCGGCAGCTCCCGCATCAGGGGATGGACGCGGCTGCGGTCGAGCCGGTACTTGCCGCAGAGCAGCTCCACACCGCCCGGCTCGCTCCCGCCGGACCCGCCCCCTCCCGGCCCGTCCGGCGCTCCCGCCCCCGCGGACGCACCGACGGTCCCCGCCTCGAACGGCACCGCCTCGAACGGCACCGCCCGGGCCACCGCCGCCGCGTCGGCGGGGGAGTCGGCCATCACGTGCCCCGTACCGTGCGGCAGCAGCACCGCGTCTCCCGTACCCAGGGCCACCGGCGGGCCGCCCTCCGGCAGCATCCAGCAACTGCCCTCCAGCACCACGTGGAACCCGGCCCCGTCGTACGGTGCGAAGCGCGTGCACCAGCTCCCGCGGACCCGCACCCGCTGCGAAGAGGGCTGCCCCACCCGTACCGCCGCGATCGCATCGCTCACCACGTCCACCCGTCCAGCCTATCCCCGGCGTCAGACGTGAGGCGCTCGCGTATCCGGCTGAGCCGTACGGGCATTGAGAACCTCAGCGGCGCCTCCTAGCGTGGACGGCGTGACCAACGAGAACAAGCAGAGCATCGTCCTGGGCGACGTCGAGATCATCAAGGTCGTCGAGTGGCAGGGCCCGTTCGTGCCCGCCCCCGACCTCGTACCGCAGGCCGATCCGCAGCTGTGGCGGGACAACCGGGACTGGCTGGCCCCGGACCACTGGGAGCCGGAAGGCGACCTGGCCGTCCTCGCCCTCCAGAGCTGGGTGATCCGCAGCGCCGGGCGGACCGTCCTCGTCGACACCGGCGTGGGCAGCGGGCGCGAACGGCCCGGCACGCCCCGGTTCCACCACCGGCAGGGCGACTTCCTCGCCGACCTGGTCCGGGCCGGCGTCCGCCCCGAGGAGGTCGACCTCGTCGTCAACACCCACATCCACGGCGACCACGTCGGCTGGAACACCGTGGACGCGGACGGCGCATGGGTGCCCGCCTTCCCCAACGCCCGGTACCTCATCCCGGCCGCCGACGACGCCCACTTCGGCCCGGCGGGCTCGTACGGCAAGGGCCTGCGCGAGGACGACCGGCTGATCTACGAGGACAGCATCGCGCCCGTGCACCGCGCCGGACAGGCCGAACTGTGGGACGGTACCCACCGCATCGACGCCCACCTCACCCTCGAATCCGCCCCCGGGCACACCCCCGGCTCCTCCGTCCTGCGCCTCGCCTCCGGCGGCGAACGGGCCGTCTTCGTCGGTGACATGCTGCACAGCCCCGTACAGATCCTCGCCCCCTCCTGCAACAGCTGCTTCTGCATGGACCCCGTCCAGGCCGCCGCCAGCCGCCGCCGGATCCTCGAACGGGCCGCCGACGAGCGGGAGCTGGTGGTCCCCGCCCACTTCGGCGGCACCGGCGCGGTGGAAGTCCGCCGCAGCGGCAGCACGTTCACCCTGGGGCAGTGGGCCGCCTAGGTACCCGGGACCGCGGCCGGGCCCGGGCCTGCCCGGCCGCGCGGCGCCCCGCAGACCGCTTACGGGGCCTGCGTGCAGAACTTCGCGGCCGCGTCCTCGGCGCCCTTGTCGTAGCCCGCCTGCCACTCGGGGTCGACCTGCCCGGTGGTCTTGGGCGGGGTCGCCTGGCAGTTCGCCTGGATCCTGCCGAAGGCGAAGTCGTAACCCTTGACCCATTCGGCGCTCTTGCCGGCCTTGGGGTTGCCGCTTTGGCCCTTGCAGAAGGTGTTGGCCGCCAGTTCGGCGCCCTTGTCGTAGCCCTTCTGCCAGTTCGGGTCGACCTCCCCGGTGGTCTTGGGCGGGGTGGCCTGGCAGTTCGCCTTGATCTGCTGGAAGGCGAACTGGAAGCCCTTGTCGTACTCGGCCTTGGCGTCATCCCCCTCGGTCTTGGTCGTGCCCCCCGTCTGCGTGCAGGGATAGCTCTGGCTCTGCGACCCGAACGGGATGGCGGCGTACGAGCCCGCCGGGAGAGCCGCCGCCTCGAACGTTCCCTCCGCCGTCGCCTCGACCGTGACCTCCTTCTTCCCGCTCGTCTCCTTGACCACGACCTTCCCGCCGAATCCGCTCCCCTTCACGTTGACGTGGTCGGCAGCGCCAGGGAAGGGTTCCACGGTGCAGGAGGGGATGGCCGGTGCCTGCGGGGCGGCCGTGGCGGTCGCAGCAGCGTAAGGACAGAGGGCGACCGAGCAGGCGATCAGCGGGCTGAGGGCGACGAGACGGGGGCGCCGGGTCATGGCTTGTCTCCAGTGGGGGTCAGGTGCAGAAGCTCTTGGGCGCGAGCACGGCGCCGGCGGCAGTGGGGTCCTGCACCGGGGCACAGGGGGCCGGGCCTTCGCGGCGGCGGGGCCGGCAGCGGCTCCCACGACGGCGGCGCCGGTTCATGGCCCTCCTCCCATGGCGGGTGGCGCAGGGGAGGACGACGCCGGAGCGCGTCAATTCCCTCTCAGGATCCCGCTCCGGTCTGGCGGTGTCGACCGGAGCCCGGGGCCGGTCTCCGTCCCCTCGGAGGGGTCTCAGCCCTGGCGAGGCCCGTCGGCGGCCGGCGGGAAGGCGGGGCCGGGGCGGGCCGGGCCCGCCCGCAGGATCCGCAGCGCGAGCTGGATCTCCAGGGCGCCCTCGGGCGTGTTCCAGTCCGCGCCCAGGATCTGCCCGATCCGGTCCAGGCGCTGCACGACCGTGTTGACGTGCACGTGGAGGACCTCCTTGGTCCGGGCCAGGCTCGCCCCCTCGGCGAAGTACGCCTCCAGCGTGCGCACCAACTCCGTCCCGCGCCGCGCGTCGTACTCCAGCACCGGCCCCAGCACCCGGTCGACGTACGCGCCCACGTCCGCGCGGTCGCCGAGCAGCACCCCGAGGAAGCCCAGGTCGGGCAGGCCGGCGCCGTGCCCGGTGTGCCCGAGGGCGTGCAGGGCCTCCAGGCAGCGCAGCGCCTCCGCGTGGACGCCCGGCAGCTCCTCGGGCCCTGCGGCCGGACCGGCGGAGCCCGCGGTGACCGGCGCGCCCAGGGCCTGCCCGAGGTCGGCGGCCAGGGTTCGGGCGAGGGCGCCCGGGTTGCCGGCCGGGGCGAGGAGGACCACCCGCCCCTGGAACAGCCCGGCCAGGCCGTGGCGGGCGCGGGCGTGCCGGGCCGCCTCGGCCGCCAGCCGGGACCGCAGGGCCGCGTCGCAGTGCAGCACGACCAGGGCGTGCGGGCGGCCGAGGTCGACGCCGAGCTTGCGGGCCCGCAGCGTCTGGCTCCCGGTGTCGCGGACCCGGCCGGGCACCGGGGCGGCCAGCAGGTCGCCGAGCAGCTCGCCGCGGACCCGGTCCTCGGCGTGGGCGGCGGTCCGGCGCAGCAGGAGCAGCAGCGCCGTGACCAGCCCGGCCCGCTCGAACAGCCGCCGCTCGCTCTCGGACAGGTCGGCCCGCCCGCCGAGGGCGAGGCTGCCGAGGAGCTCCGGCCCGGCCAGGACCGCGCACA
Organism: Streptomyces sp. NPDC046876; assembly: GCF_040645035.1. Taxonomy (NCBI): domain Bacteria; kingdom Bacillati; phylum Actinomycetota; class Actinomycetes; order Kitasatosporales; family Streptomycetaceae; genus Streptomyces; species Streptomyces sp. NPDC046876. Next base: position 10,635 of record NZ_JBEYXK010000049.1, read on the forward strand.
CCCATGCGCCGTCGACCGCCACGGCCCGCCCGTCGGCCCGCGAAGCGGCGAGCGCCCCGGCGGGCGGAACGCCTGGCGGGATGCCCGGCGGGTCGGCCGGGGGACCTGCCGGGGCCGCAGCCCCCTCCCGCTCGGCGGCTTCGGGGACGACCCGGGCGAGTTCGGCCCCGTCGGCGTCGTGCACGACCAGAGCGCCGCCCAGCAGGACGGCCACCTCCCGCGCGACGTCCCCGACGTCCCCGCCCCGCAGGACGAGCCGGGTGAGGCGGTCGTGGGTCTCGGCCGCGAGCCGCAGCGCCTCGCTGCGGGCCCGCGCCGTCTCGGTCGCGACCCCCAGCTCGACGAGCGCGGCCCGCGTCTCCTCCAGCAGCCGGGCGCTGTCGATGGCCACGGCCGCGTGGTCGGCGAGGGAGGACAGCAGCGCCACGGCGTCCGGAGCGAAGTCCCGTACCGCCCGGTCGGCCGCGTACAGCACCCCGATCACGCGGGTGCCGACCCGCAGCGGCACCCCGAGGATGCCCCGCAGCCCCTCCTCCCGCACCCCGTGGTCGATGGCCGGGGTGTGCCGGAAGCGGTCGTCGGTGCGGTAGTCGGCGCTCGCGTACGGGCGGGCCGTCTGTGCCACGAGCCCGCCGAGCCCTTCCCCCATGCCGAGCCGCAGCTGCTGGAAGGCCGCGGACACGGAGCCGTCCGTGACCCGCATGAACGTGTCCCCGGCGGCGGGGTCGTTGAGGGTCAGGTACGCGACGTCCGTGCCCAGCAGCATGCGCGCCCGGTGGACGATGGCCCGCAGCACCGCGTCGAGGTCGCGCAGGGCCGCCAGGTCGCCGGCCGTGTCGAACAGGGCGGTCAGCTCGGCCTCGCGCCGCCGGTGCTGGTCCAGGGTGCGCCGGATGTCCAGCGCGACCGCGGCGGCCTCCTCCACCAGCCCCTGCTCGGCGGGCCCGGCTCCGGCCGCCCGCACCTGCTGCGCGAGCCCGGTGAACCGCTCGACCGGCGCGCCCTGGTGCAGCAGGCCGAGCAGTTCCCGCAGGGCGGTCGCCGCCGGGCCGGGTGCGGGGTCCTTCGCGGAGGTCATGGCGGCATTCTCCCGTGGCCGGCCGGGGCGGCTCAGGCCGGGTCCGGGGTGGTCGGGCCGGTCCTCCCGTACGCAGCCGGATCCGCGGCGGCGCCCGCAGCCGTACGGGACCCCGCCTGCGCCACGGCCAGATCGCGGCCCCGCGTCTCGCGGGCCACGGCCACGGTGACGGTCGTGACCACGGCCGCCGCGCACAGGTAGAGGGAGACGGGCACGGACGAGCCGTAGTCCTTGAGGAGCTCGACGGCGATGATCGGGGCGAGCGCTCCGGCGGCGATGGAGGCGAGCTGGGAGCCCAGCGAGGCACCGGAGTAGCGGACCTCGGTGTCGAACATCTCGGAGATGAAGGCGGCCTGCGGGCCGTACATGGCACCGTGCAGCAGCAGGCCCGCGGTGACGGCGGCGGTGATGACGGCGAACGACCCGGAGTCGACGAGCGCGAAGAACGCGAACGCCCACACGGCCATCCCGGCCGAGCCGATCAGGGTCACCGGGCGCCGGCCGATCCGGTCCGAGAGCGCTCCCCAGGCGGGGATGGCGGCGAAGTGCACGGCCGAGCCGATCAGGACGGCGTTCAGCGCGGTGCTCTTGGGCAGGCCGAGGTGGGTGGTGACGTAGACGAGCAGGAAGGAGGTGAGGATGTAGTAGGAGATGTTCTCGCCGAACCGCGTGCCGATGGCGGTCAGCACCTGCCGGGGGCTGCGGCGCAGCACCTCCACGACCGGGGCCTTGCGCCCGGCGCCGCGGGCCGCGTCCGCCTCCGCCCTGGCCTGCGCGGCCAGGAAGACGGGGGACTCGGAGACGGTCAGGCGGATCCACAGGCCGACGATCACGAGGACGCCGGAGAGCAGGAAGGGCACGCGCCAGCCCCAGGCGAGGAATTCGGCGTCCGACTGCACGGCGGCGAGCAGCGCGAGCACGCCGGTGGCCAGCAGGTTCCCGCCGGGCGCGCCGGACTGCGGCCAGGACGCCCAGAACCCGCGGTGCCGGTCGCCGCCGTGCTCGGAGACGATCAGCACCGCGCCGCCCCACTCCCCGCCGAGCGCGAAGCCCTGCACCAGTCGCAGCACGGTCAGCAGCACCGGCGCGCCGACGCCGATGCTCGCGTACGTGGGCAGCAGCCCCATCGCGAACGTCGCCCCGCCCATCAGCAGCAGGCTGAGCACGAGCAGCTTCTTGCGCCCGACCCTGTCCCCGAAGTGCCCGAACACCACCCCGCCCAACGGCCGCGCCAGGAACCCGATCGCGTACGTGATGAAGGCGATCAGAGTGCCCGTCAACGGGTCGGAGGTGGGGAAGAACAGCTTGTTGAACACCAGCGCGGCAGCGCTGCCGTAAAGGAAGAAGTCGTACCACTCGACGGTGGTCCCGATGAGACTGGCGGCGACGACTCTTCTGATGTTCCCGGGGCGGGCTGACGGTGTGGCAGAGGCGGCCATGAGTACCACTTCCGGACGGGGGACGGGGACGTTTCCGTGTCGCCACACCATAGGAACGCCCAGATCAGGGGCACATGGTGCCCACAACCACACTTCCGGTCCAGCGAGTGTGCACCTCAGCCATGCCGCCCGCCGAGTGCGCCTGTGAGGGCGGTCACCGGTCCCGAAATCCACCCCGTCAAGAACGCCTGCTTTGATGCAGTTTGACGCCGCCGTGCTGACTCCCGTGCTGACTCGGTGCTGACTAAAAGCCCACGTCATCCCACCTGGTCGGCCCTCCCGTGCTGACTTGGTGCTGACTACACAGCGTTGAACTCCGGCATTCGGCGCGGATCGGGTCCGCAGCCTCATCGCTTGAGGACGGCCGACAGGTGTGCCAGGAAAGACGTTCCGGGTGTGTCGGCATCGTGCCGGCTCGCTGGGCACAGCGCTGACGTGTGCAGTGCGGTGCCGGGTGTCAGCGGGCGGTGAGACGCTTGAGCGTCGGCATCAGGGAGGGCGCACGTATATGGCGATCGATTGGGACCACCTCACCCAGCCACGGTTCGACCGCATAGTCGAGGCCTTGGTGCACCGGCTCTACGCCGAGGACGCCGAAGTGGAGGTGATGAACGGCCGTGGAGGGGACGGCGGCATCGACATCAAGGTGACCGTGGGCGGCCGCGTGTGGATCTACCAGCTGAAGTACTTCCCGGACGGCTTCCCCGGCTCGTACCAGGGCCGCAGACCGGGCATCAAGCGGTCGTTCAAGAAGGCGCTGGAGCACGATCCTGATGACTGGGTGCTGGTCGTCCCCTGTGCCCTGACGCCGTCCGAGCGTGCCTTCGTCAAGGATCTCGGTGCCGGCGCCGAGCGACCGCGTATCCGAGTCCTGGACCGGGCCTGGCTGGACGACAAGCTGGCCCTGCACGCGGACCTGGAGAGCTCGTTCATCCGGGATGACCTGCGGGAGGCCGCACGCGACTACAGGGCGGAACTGGCATTCCTGGCGGGAGGCACCGACGACATCGACCAACGGGTCGGTTCGCTGGGACGGCGAATCGACCGCCTCGATCTGCACTGGTCCATGGACGTCGCCTACCAAAACGGTGCCGTGGTGAAGACCTTGCGGCCCAAGCACCCCCGTGCTCACCAGGTGAGCCCGATCTACTTCACCGTCCGCGGCCGCATGAAGGACGCCGATCCGGACCTGGCGGCGGCGGTGCGGCGCGTCGTGGGCTTCGGCACCGCCGAGGAGCTCGTCCTCCCCGCCTCGGCCATCGAGGAGCTCCGTGTGCACGGGCCCGAGTGGCTCCGCATCGACGGCGAGAAGGCCGAGGTGCGGATGGCACCTCTGTCCCCCGCGCCGGGCGAGGGGCAGAGCGTCGAGCTGGTCTTCCTCGACGGTTCCGGGGGAGTGCGATCGGTGCACGGGGGCACTGTGCGCGCCATGGGGAAAGTCCAGGTCGGCAGCAGCCTGGACCTGGCCTTCACCGGGTTCCGGCTCACGGTCTGCCACGCTGACGACGCGAGCGTCCCGACGGCGGCGAGCTGCGCCGTCGACTTGACCGGCCTGTCCTGCTCCGACGCTCTCCAGGCCCTCGACATCTACGGCCAGGTCATGGAGGGAAGCACCTTCCGCCTGCGCCTTGACGGTCAGGATCTGGCTTTTGGCACGTTCCCCGGAGCAGCCCTGACCCGGGACGACCATGAACAGCTCGCCAGGCTCCGGCTCACCGTCGAAGACCTGCACGTGGTCCAGCAGCACACACGGCACTACTTCTCCGTCCCCAATGAGCTGCGGCCGGCCGACCCCGTGCTGCTGCGGATTGCCCGACTCCTCATCGAGGGACACTGCGTCGCCAACCCGTTCCTCGCCAGCCTCACCATGGAACTCAACGGCCAGGACTCCCCAGTCCTGCGCGCGCTCCTGATGGGCGACGGCGCCGCCAGCAGAGCCCTGCTGCCGACCTTCACGCTCCCGCTCGCCGACCGCGAGCTGCCGCTCGGCCCCGTCCACATCTATCACCCCCACGTCCGGGCGGAGGACGCGGAACAGGTCCTGCAGGCCTTGGCGGCGGGTCGCGCGAAGGGTCACCAGGTGACGCTGCGTCCCGCTGACGGAGAGCCGTACCGGCTCTACCTCGCCCGGCCCGGCGATACCACCGACCTCAGCACCCTGACACCCACGCCACTGGCGATCCCCGGTCCCAGCAGTCGGAAGTCCTGAGTGTGCAGACCAGTGGATTCTTCGTCTGCTGGCAGTACAGCTGCCGCACCACGGCTGCCCGGCCAAAAAAGGGCGGACGCCGGGCCAAGTCCCCGCCTCCTGGCCCGCGAATGGTTCGGATCTCGGGAGCGTGATATGAGCAGCGCCGGCGTGGTCAGCAGCACGCCGTACGGGTACGTACCGCGCATGGGTGACGTACCCGGGCGGGCCCCACAGGAGAGGTGCCTCGTTGGCTAGCTGCCGAATCGGCCGGTGGTGGCCGTGACGGGGATCGGGATTTCGAAGTGGACGGTCCCGTAGCCGCCGTGCTCGCCCGTTGTCCGGGCGTCGCAGACTTCGTCGGCGATGCTGCGCCAGAAGGCTTCCGCGCCGGGGATGTCGACGTTGGTGTGCAGGTAGATGGCGTCGTAGCCGGGGACGCCTGCGGCGAACTCGCAGGCCGTCCTGACCATGGCGCGGGCCAGTCCGTGCCTGCGGTGGTCCGGGCGCACGTACACCCGCAGGAGCTGCGCCGTGCGCCCCGAGGGGTAGCGCTCGGTGAGCCAACGAGGGTGCGGGGGGTGTGCAGGGCCACGCGAGTTGAGCGCGGTGGTGCCGACCACTTCTGAGCCCAGGACCGCCACGACGAGGGTGTGGCGCGGGTGCGTGAGGTACGTGCTGTCGATGTCGACGACGTCGTCGTGCCACTGCGGTACGTAGCCGTAGTCGAACTCCCGGTAGAACGTGTCGAGCATGACGCGCCGCGCGCCTGGTACGTCCTCCTGCCCGGCGTGCCGTACGACGTACGGCCCGATCTTTTGCCCCTGTGTCAGGTCTCTCATGCCTCGGTGGCTCCCTTCCGGCACTCCGGTCTCGTGAGCGGCAGGCTATCGGAGATCCATCCTATTGGAAATGAAAACGATTTCCGGTAGCTTCCTCCTCGTTCGATGCGGACACCTCCAGTCAGGCGGTCCGCTTCGCAGGTTGCCCCCACGGTCGTGACGGCATTTTGAGAGGAAGTCCCTTGGCGCATCTGCTGGTTGTCGAGAGCTGGGTGGGGTCGATGAGCAGGCTGCTGCCCAGGGCGATTGGAGAAGGCGGGCACGAGTTCACCTTCGTCACCCGGGACCTGCACCACTACCTGCGCGGTGCCGGATCCGAGGGCCCGCATCCGCTGCTGGCGGCGCGCAACGTCATCACCGCGGACACCAACGACATGGAGGTGCTGCTGCCCCACCTGGAACGGCTGCACGCGGTGCTCGCCTTCGACGGAGTCGTCTCCTCCTGCGACTACTACCTGCCAGCCGTGGCCCGGATCGCCGACCGGCTGGGCCTGCCCGGCCCGGCCGTCGAAGCCGTCGAGGCCGCCTGCCGCAAGGACCTGACCCGGCGGGTGCTAGCCGAGGCCGGGGTGCAGGGGCCCCGCTTCGCGCTCTGCGCGGACACAGTGCAGGCAGCGGCCGCCGCCCGGGAGATCGGCTATCCGCTCGTGGTCAAGCCGGTGGACCTGTGCGCCGGAATGCTCGTACGAGAGGTCCGCGACGATCGGGAACTGGAGGCGGCCTGCCGGGCGCTGGAGGAGTTTCCGGTCAACGCGCGCGGCCAGGACCGGATGCCCGTCTTCCTCCTGGAGGAGTTCCTCACCGGCCCCGAGATCAGCATCGAGACCGTCTCCTTCGGCGGTGTCATCGGTGTGGCCGGTGTCACCGACAAGAGCATCGGTGGGGCGCCTGCCTTCATCGAGACCGGTCACATGTTCCCGGCGGGCATCGCGCCGGAGACGGAGCGGAAGGCGGTCGACACGGCGGTGGCCGCGATCAAGGCCCTCGGCCTGGACCACGTCGTGTGTCACACCGAGATCAAGCTGACGCCCGAGGGCCCCAAGGTGGTGGAGGTCAACGCCCGGCCCGCAGGCAACCGGATCACCGAACTCGTCCGGCACGTGGCCGGCATCGACCTCGCCGCAGCTTGTGTGGACGTCGCCCTTGGCCGTATGCCCGACCTCACGCCGCGTGTGACCGGTGTGCGAAGCGCCGCCATCGCCTTCCTCCTCCCCGACACCACCGGCACCCTCACCGGCATCAAAGGCGCCGACGAGGTCAGGGCGCAGCCCGGGGTCCTGGAGCTCACCCTTGCCGAGCCGGGCCGTGCCGTACGTGCCGCGACCAGCAACAACGAATACCTCGGCCACATCATGACCGCCGACACCCAGGGCAGTGGGGCAAGGGAAACCGCCGAGCGGCTCCTCGCGCACCTGCACCCCACGTATGGGGAGTGTTCGGTCGAGCTGCCTCCGGTGGTGCCCGCATGACCACACCCACCCTGAACGAGCCCGCCGTACGCACCATCGACCAGCTCATCGAAGCGGTCCGCACCGGGACGTACGGTCCCGACCCCGCCCAGGAACGCATCGCGCTCGCCTTCACCACTGCCCAGGCGGTCCGCCACGCCGGCCGCACCAGCGGCTACCGCAACGAGGTCCTCAGCCTGCGCCTCGACGCGGCCGTAGGGTCCTGCGCCGTGGAGCCGGGCGCCCTGCCCGCGCCGGCACTCGACGACTGTGTCGGAGCCTCGGTGGCCGAACTCCTCAGCCACCCGATGCTTCCCGTGCAGGTTGCCGCGCTCGACGCGTACCTGAGCCGCGTACGCCCCCACACCCCCGAGCACGGCGCCCGCCCTTACGCCCTGCCGGCCGGTAGCTCCCTGCGCCGGTCCAGAGCCCGCGCCCGCGCTGTGGTCGATCTGCTGCCCGCTACCGGGGTCCGCCGGGTCCTCGTCATCGGGGTGGTCAACTCCCTGCTGGAACAGCTGCGCGAGCGCGGCGCCGATTATGTGCCCTGCGACCTCAAAGGCGGCGCCACCGAGTGGGGCGAGTCCGTACGGACCGACGCCCTCGCGGAGCTGGAGCACTGCGACGCGATCCTCGCCTCCGGCATGACCCTCGGGAACGGAACCTTCCAGCCGCTGCTCGACCACGCCGCCGCCACCGGCAAGCCCCTGGTCATGTTCGCGCAGACCGGCAGCGCGGTCCTCCCGCGCTTCGTGGGCGCCGGGGTCAGCGCTGTCTCCGCCGAGCCCTACCCCTTCTTCTGGCTCGACGGCGGCCCGGGAGTCATCCACCGCTACGGAGGCACGCGGTGACCCTCGCACCTCCGCTCCACCGCCCGCCGGCCCACAGTACGAACCCGGAGCTGTTGGCGCTGGTCGGCCGCACCCCGCTCGCGCGGATCCGTACGGAACTGCCGTACGCCCACCCGGGCTTCTGGGCCAAGCTCGAATGCCTCGGCGCCGGCGGGATGAAGGCGCGGTCCGCCGTGTCCATGCTGCGCGGTGCCCGGCAGCGCGGCGAACTCCGCCCGGGCGCCACCGTGGTCGAATCGACCTCCGGGACCCTGGGGGTCGGTCTGGCCTTCGCCGGACAGGCCCTCGGCCATCCCGTCGTCCTCGTCGGCGACCGCGAACTGGAACCGTCCATGCGGCAGTTGCTCCGCACGTACGGAGCGCAGCTGGAGCTGGTGGAGCGGCCCGCTTCCGAGGGAGGCTGGCAGGCGGCCCGTATCGCCCGGCTGCGCGAGGTCCTGGCCCGGACTCCGGACGCCTACTGGCCCGACCAGTACAACAACCCGGACAACGCCGCCGGTTATCTGTCCATGGCGGCCGAGCTCTGCGGGCAGCTCGACCACCTGGACGTGCTGGTGTGCAGCGTCGGCACCGGCGGCCACAGCGCCGGGCTCATCGGCCCGCTGCGGCGCCGCTGGCCGCGCCTGAAGGTGATAGGCGTCGACTCCATCGGCTCCGCCATCTTCGGCCAGCCCGCCCGCCCCCGCCTCATGCGCGGGCTCGGCAGCAGCATCCACCCGCGCAACGTCGCCCACCACGCCTTCGACGAGGTCCACTGGGTGGGCCCGGCCGAAGCGGTCGACGCCTGCCGCCGGCTCGCCCGTAGCAGTTTCGTCAGCGGCGGCTGGAGCACCGGAGCCGTCGCACTCGTCGCCGCCTGGGCGGCCCGGGTCGAGGCCGGCGCGGTCGTGGCGACCGTCTTCCCCGACGGCCCGCACCGCTACCTCGGCACCGTCTACGACGACGACTTCTGCCACGCCCACGGCCTCGACCAGGCCGAACTGGCCTTGCGCCCCCTGGAGATCGCACACCCGTACGCCACCGAGGCCGTCGGCTGGACCCGCTGCCGCACCGTCGTCGACCCGCTCGCGGCCACCCTGCCGCACCTGACCGCACCGACGCGGGGAGATGCCGCGTGAGACTCACCTGGCACACCACCGAGCTGGAACTGGCCGAGCCGCTGCGCATCTCCCGCTCGGTGACGGCCCGCCGCGACGCCGTCTGGGTCACGATCGAACACGGTGGCCTGACCGGCTGGGGAGAAGTCGTCAGTAGCGACTTCCTCGGCCTGCCGACTGCTCGCATCCTCCGGCACCTCACCACGGCGCGCGCCGCCGTCGAACACCTTCCCGACCCCCAGACCGCGTGGGACGAACACATGGCCGACTCCCCGGCCGGCTTGCCAAAGCTGCCGGCCGGTGTGCTCGCCGGGCTGGAGGCAGCGCTGCTCGACCTGGTCGGCAAACGGGCCGGCCGGCCCGCCCACCAACTGCTGGGCACGCACACCGCGCCGACCGCGCCGACCACCCGTACGATCGGTATAACCGCGCCAGTGGCTGCCGCCTCGCAAGCCGCCCGGCTCGCCATGAGCGGCTTCACCGCCCTCAAGGTGAAAGCGGGATCCCCCGATCCGGCCGAAGACTTCGCGCGCGTGGCCGCCGTACGCGACGGAGCTCCCGAGGCCAGCCTGCTGCTCGACCCCAATGGAGCCTGGACCGAACGCCAGGCCCTCGACCTGCTCCCGCGCTTCGCCGAGCTCGGCGTCACCGCCGTGGAGCAGCCCATCGCGCCGGGCAGCCCCGACGCGCTCGCCCGCGTGGCCCAAGAGTCCCCGGTACCCGTCATCGCCGACGAGGACGCCGTCTCCTACGAGGACGCCGTCGCTCTCGCCGGGCTGGTACACGGCGTCAACGTCAAGCTCGCCAAATGCGGCGGGGTACGGGCCGCCCTGCGCATCCATGACGCCCTGCGCGACTCCGGCACCGACCTCATGCTGGGCTGCCTCACCGCCAGCTCACTCGGCATGGCTCCGGCCGTGCACATCGCCGACAAGGCCCGCTGGGTCGATCTCGACGGACATCTGCTGCTCGCCGACGACCCCTGGACGGGCATCGGTGGGGCCGACGGCGCGGTACGGGCCCCCGACCGGGCAGGCCTCGGAGTCAGACGGGCCCACATGGCGGTCGTACGGTGAAGATCTTCAGCTCGATGCGAGACTTCCCCCTCGCCGTACGACTGCTCCTTGTCAATCAGCTCGGCGTCAACACCGGCTTCTACCTGCTCATCCCGTACCTCGCCACCCACCTCTCCGACGACCTCGGGCTTTCGGCCGCCGTCGTCGGAGTCGTCCTCGGCCTGCGCAACCTCAGCCAGCAGGGACTGTTCCTGCTCGGCGGCTCGGCCGCCGACCGGCTCGGTGCACGCGGGGTGATCATCGCGGGCTGCGCGCTGCGCACGATGGGATTCGGTCTGTTCGCCCTTGGCGACAGCCTGCCGCTGCTGATCGCCGCGTCCATACTCAGCGGGCTCGCGGGGGCCCTGTTCAACCCCGCCGTGCGGACCTACGTCGCCCAGGAGGCGGGTGAGCGCAAGGCGGAGGCGTTCGCGCTGTTCAACGTCTTCGCCACGACCGGGGCGCTACTCGGCCCGCTGCTCGGCAGCCTGCTGCTCCTCGTGGACTTCCGGGCCGCCGCCGTTACAGCAGCCGGTGTGTTCGCCGTCCTCACCCTCGCGCAGCTGCTGGTCCTGCCCGCCCGCAAGGTTCCGACCCCCGATACCAGGCTGCTCGGCGACTGGCGCGACGTGGCAGGCAACCGCCGCTTCCTCGCCTTCTCCCTCGCCATGATCGGCATGTACGGCCTGCAGAACCAGCTGTACCTGCTGCTGCCCCGTGCGGCGACCGATGCGTCCGGCTGGGGCGGTTCGGTCGGCCTGCTGTTCCTCGCCGGGACCGTCGCCAACCTGCTGTTCCAGCTGCGCATCACCCGGGCCTTGAAGGCCCGGGGGAGCAGGGGGCGCTGGATCGCCACCGGCCTGGGCATCATGGGCCTCGGGTTCGTGCCCCCGATGCTCGTGGCGGGACCCGCCACCGCCCACCCGCTGCGCCTTCTGCCGGTGCTCGCCGGCGCCCTGTTGCTGCACCTCGGGGTGATGGTCGCCCAGCCCTTCGTGATGGAGCTGATACCGGCCTTCGGCCGCTCGAACCTGACCGGCACGTTCTACGGCCTCTTCTACGCGGTCTCCGGGGTCGCGGCCGCGGCCGGCAGCGCGGCCATCGGCTGGTCCATGGACACCGCCGGCCACACCGGACTGACCTGGCTGCCCTACGGCTGCTGCCTCGCCCTCGGCCTGGTCTCGGCAGCGGCCGTGGGACACCTCCAGCGAAGACGGGCCCTGCCCTGCGACCGAGCCCCGGACGCCCTGCCCCCTCGTGCACCCGCACGCCCCCGAAGCGAGACCCGATGACAGCCACCACCAGCGGCAACCTGCTCACCGACCACCCCGAGCTCTACGAAGAACGCTTCCCCGACCCCGAACGGCTCGCCGCCCGCTGGACCGAGGACGTCCTTGCCCGCCACGGGGCCGGACCCCGCGTGCTCGACGTCGGCTGCGGCACCGGCCGCGACGCCGCCTGGCTGCACCACCGAGCCGGGCGAGAGGTCACCGGCATCGACACCTCGCAGGCGATGCTGGCCCACGCGGGCAGCCGCAACCCGGGCCCCGCCTACCACCTGGCCGATATGCGCGACTTCGACCTCGGAGCCACCTTCGACGCGATCGTCTGCCTCGACAGCGCCCTCCTCTACTGCCACACCAACGAGGACCTGACCGCCTTCCTCGCCCGCTGCCGCGCCCATCTCGCCCCCGGCGGGCTGCTCGTCGCCGAAATGCGCAACGGAGCCTTCTTCCTCGGCAACACCGAACTCCTCGACGGCCCGCGCACCGACACCTTCGCCTGGCGCGGCACCACGTACACCTCCCACACCACCCTGTGGATCGATCACGGCGCGCAACTCCTGCGCCGCCGGAGAATCTGGACCGCCGACGGCGGCTGCCCGCAGGAGGAGCAGCGCTCCGCCTGGCGCCTGCTCTTCCCGCAGGAACTCCGGTACCTCCTCACCACCGCCGGGTTCGAGGTCCTCGCGCTGCACGACGGACCCGGCCCCCGCACAGAACCGCCGTGGAGCGAGGGCGAGGCCCCGCACGGGACCACGAGTTCCGACCGCCTCCACCTCATCGCCCGGCTCATGCCCCACCCCAGTAACGGAGACACCCCCGCATGAACGACGCCCGCTCCAGCCTCGCCCGCAGAGGCTTCCTGATCGCCACGGGTGCCACCGCCCTCGCCTTCACTGCCGCCTGCGGCACCGGCACCACCACCCCTGACGCCAAGAACGCCGCCGAGGGAGCCCCGAAGCAGGGCGGCCGGTTGCGCGCTGCCTTCGCCGGTGGCGGCGCGAACGAGACCCTGGACCCGCACGCGGCCAACCTGTTCGTCGACGCCGCCCGCGCCAAGGCCCTCTTCGACAAGCTCGCCGACTTCGGCGCCGACCTCGCCGCCGTCCCCAGGCTCGCCGAGAAGTGGGAGGCCAACGACGCACTCGACACTTGGAAGATCACCCTGCGCAAGGCCGCCTTCCACGACGGCAAGCCCGTCACCGCCGAGGACGTCCTCTACAGCTACCGCAGGATCGCGGACCCCAAGGGCACCTTCCGTGCCAAGGCCTCCCTTGAGCCGGTCGACCTCGACGCCAGCCGTGCCCTGGACCCGTCCACCGTCGAGTTCAAGCTCAAGCGGCCGTACGCCGAATTCCCCAACCTCCTCGCGGCCTTCGGCGCGTACATCGTCCCCAAGGACGCCACCGCCTTCGACAAGCCGATCGGCTCCGGCCCGTTCAGCTTCGTTTCCTTCACTCCCGGCAAGTCCCTCGTCGTCAAGCGCAACGACGCCTACTGGGAGGGTGCCCCCCACCTGGACGAGCTCGAATTTGTGGTCGCCGGCGAGGAGTCGGCACGCGTCAGCGCGCTGCTCGGCGGTCAGGTCGAGTACGCCCACGAGCTGAACCCGGCCACCGCCCGTACCCACGAGGGCAAGGGGAAGATCGAGATCGTCCGCCTCCCGGGCAGTGCGATGCAGGGCTTCGTCATGAAGACCGACCGTCCGCCGTTCAACGATCCCCGGGTCCGCCAGGCCTTCTTCCTCATCGCCGACCGCAAGGAACTGGTCGACGGAGCCCTCTCCGGCGCCGGTGAGATCGGCAACGACCTCTTCGGCAAGGGCTACCAGTACTACCCCGCCGGCCTCCCGCAGCGCGCCCAGGACCTCGACAAGGCCCGCGCGCTGCTCAAGGAGGCCGGGGCCGAGGGCCTCAAGGTCACCCTCGACACCGCCCCCGCCGCCACGGGCTTCGTCGAGGCCGCCGGCATCTTCAAGGAGCAGGCAGCCAAGGCCGGAGTCACCGTCGAGATCAAGGTCGGCAACAAGGACACGTACTGGAAGGACATCCTGAACAACGGCACCTTCGCCTCCTACCGCTCGGGCGCCATGCCCATCGAGTCGCACATCTCCCAGCGGCTGCTCACCGGCTCCACCACCAACGCCACCAAGTGGCAGCAGAAGGACTTCGACGACCTCTACCAGCAGGCCCAGTCCACCCGCGACGTCACGCAGCGCGGCGCCCTCTACGAGCGGATGCAGCGTCGGTTGTACGACGAGGGCGGATTCCTGATCTGGGGCTTCGCCGACTGGATCATCGCCACCGCACCCAAGGTCCACGGGGTGTCCAAGCAGGCCCCCGCCAACACCCTCGACTGGGCCCGCTTCGACAAGATCTGGCTCGCGTGACACCGCACCTCTCATGGATCGGCCGCCGCCTGCTCCTCGGACTGGGGCAGACGGCGGCCGTCGTCCTGTTCATCTTCGCCCTCACCGAGACGCTGCCCGGTGACGCGGCCGTCGCGCTCGCCGGGGACCAGCCCGATCCCGCCCGCATCGCCCGCTTCCGCGAGACGATGGGCCTGGACCGGCCCGCCGCCGAGCGCCTCACCGACTGGGTCGTCGGCCTCCTGCACGGCGACCTCGGCACCTCGCTGGTCAGCGGACGGCCCGTCACCGGCTACCTGGCCGCCGGACTGGGCCCCACCCTGCTGCTGGCCGCCGCGACCCTCGCCCTGCTCGTCCCCCTCTCGGTCGGCCTCGGAGTCCTGGCGGCCCGCCGCGAGGGCGGCCGGCTGGACCGGACCGTCAGCGCCCTGACCCTCGCCGTGCACGCCGTACCGGAATTCGCCGTGGGGGTCCTGCTCGCCACACTCTTCGGACTGTGGCTGGGCTGGCTGCCGCCCACGGCCGTCGGCGCTGACGTGTTCACCGAGCCCGCCGTCCTGATCCTGCCGGTCGTCGTCGTGCTGTCGCGGCCCGTGTGTACCATCAGCCGCCTCGTGCGCGCCGGGATGATCGACGCGATGGCATCGCCGTACGTGGCCCAGGCCCGCCGCTACGGAGTCTCCGGCGCCCGGATCACCTGGACCCACGCCCTGCCCAACGCGCTCGCCCCCGCCACCCAGCAACTGGCCCGCACCTGCGACTGGCTCCTGAGCGGGGTGATCGTCGTGGAGGCCCTCTTCGTGATCCCCGGCCTCGGCACCGTACTCATCGAAGCCGTCGCAGCCCGTGACATCCCGGTCGTCCAGGGCATGGCCGTGGTCTTCGGCATCGTCACCGTGGTGGTCAACCTCGCCGCGGACCTGGCCGCCCGCCGCTTCGCACCTCGGTCCGAGGTGGCGGCATGAAGCAGAAACCCAAGAGGTCCCTTCCGGCCCTCGGGCTGATCGGCCTCCCCGTCCTGCTCGCCCTGGTGGGCCCCTTCGTGGCCGGCCCGGCCAGTCCCCGCTCGGTCTCCTTCGCCTCCGGCGACGGGCACTGGCTCGGCACCGACTTCAGCGGACGTGATGTCTGGCACCAGGTGCTCCTCGGCGGCCGCTCCGTCGTGCTCGTGGCGATCGCGGCCACCGCCCTGGCCTACCTCGTCGCCATCCCGCTGGGACTCACAGCAGCTCTGACCCGCCGCACCTGGCTGGAAGAGGCGCTGATGAGGCCCTTGGACGTGGTCATCGCGGTCCCCTCGCTCCTGCTGGTGCTGCTCGTCGCGGCCACCCTCACCCCGGGTCCCGCCGGACTGACCGTCCTGGTCGGGCTTGCCGCCGTACCCGACGCCGCCCGGGTCGTTCACGCGGCGGCCGTCGAGATCTCCTGCCGGCCGGCCGTGGAAGCGCTGCGCATGCAGGGCGAGTCCTGGTGGCGCACGGCCATCGGGTACGTGGCCCGCTCCATGCGCCGCACCCTCGCCGCCGACGCCGGGATCCGGCTCACCGGAGCCCTCTACCTGGTCGCGACCGCCGCCTTCCTCGGCGTGGGCATACAGCCGGACGCCGCCGACTGGGCGGTCATGGTGGACCGCAACCGCACCGGCCTCTTCCTCCAGCCCTGGGCCGTGGTCGTACCCGCCCTGCTCATCGCGGCCCTGTCCATGGGCACCAACCTCCTGCTCGATACCGCCCTCCAACGGACCACCCCCCGGAAGGGAGCGCCGCGATGACCCTCGTTGCGCACGTGCGGGACCTGCGAGTCGAGATCGACGGACGGGCCATCGTGAACGGCGTCAGCCTCGCCGCCCACGCCGACAGGATCACCGCCGTCATCGGCCCGTCCGGCAGCGGCAAGACCACCACCGGACTCGCCCTCCTGGGCGAATACCCGGCCGGCGCCGTGGTCGACGGCGAGGTCCACGCACCCGCCGGCCCGGTGGGATACATACCCCAGCACCCGGCATCCGTCCTCAACCCCGCCCGCCGGGTGGGAGCGCTGCTCGCCGACATCGCCGCCCGCCACGGAGGCAACCGGCGCGAACGCAGGCACCGCACCGAAGAAGCCCTGCGCCTCGCCCGAATTCAGGATCCCGCGGCCGTGCTGCGGCGCTTCCCGCACCAGCTCTCCGGCGGCCAGCAGCAGCGCGTTGTCCTGGCCCAGGCCCTGCTGCTCGGTGCGCGGGTGATCGTCGCCGACGAGCCCACCACCGGCCAGGACGCCCTCACCAAACAGGGCATGGTGGCGGAGCTGGCCGTCGTCGCCGCACAGGGCATCGCCGTCGTCCTACTCAGCCATGACCTGGACGTCGTACGGGAGCTGGCCGACGAGGTCGTGGTGATGCGGGACGGACTGGTCGTGGACCGTGGACCCGCGTCGTCAGTCCTCGACGGTCGCGCACCGGAGCAGCCGAGCGCTGCGCGAGCGCCCCGGCCGCGCGGGCCGGTACGCCTGGAGACACGGAATCTGACCGCATGGCACCGCACCACACGCGGAGCCGTCGAGGTGCTGAGCGACATCGGAGTCTCGGTTGCGGCAGGGGAGTGCGTGGCGCTCGTCGGCCGTTCCGGCAGCGGAAAGACCACGCTCGGACGCTGCCTGGCCGGCCTGCACCGCGCCTACGACGGCACGGTCCTGCTCGAGGGGACGGCGTTGCCGCGCAGCCTGCGTTCCCGGAGCCGCCCCGAACTGGCCGCCGTACAGTACGTGTTCCAGGACGCGAAGGCCGCCTTCGACGAGCACCGGCCGGTCCTCGACCAGGTGGCACGCAGCGCGCTACGGCTCCGCGGCGCCGGACCGACGGACGCTCGGCGTACCGCCCTGAGCACCCTCGGTGAGTTCGGCCTCGGTGAGAGCCTCGCCCGGCGCCGCCCCGGCGAGCTCTCCGGCGGCGAGCTCCAGCGAGCGGCGGTGGCCCGAGCCCTGCTGGCAGAGCCACAGGTGCTCATCTGCGACGAGATCACCTCCGGACTCGACCCGGCCACCCGGGCCACCATCCTCGACGCCCTCGCCCGGCTCAGGGAACGCAACGAGCTCAGCCTGGTCTTCATCACCCACGACCTCGCCGCTGCCGCAGTCCTCGCGGACCGGATCGCAGTGCTCGATGCAGGCCGCATCGTCGAGGACGGCCCCGCCCGTCAGCTGCTGGAGACGCCGCAGCACCCCGTCACCAAGGTGCTCCTGTCCGCCTCAATGACACAGAAGGCCTGATCGTCAACTGGAGGGCGGGACCACCCCGGGGAGATACTGGAAGTGATGACCGTTTCGGATTCCCTCCGGCAGGGAGGGCGCTATGCGCGTCTCCTCAGCCCGTGGTGCGGGTGCGCTCCTCGGTGTCCCGATGGCGCTGACCCTTGCCTGGTGCACCTCGGCCGGTGCCGATGCCGGCCCCGCGGCTGAGGGGTGGCGAGCGGCCCCGCCGACTGCCGTCCCCGTGGTGGCCTCCACCAACGTGTACGGGGACATCGTCGAGCGGATCGGCGGCGACAGGGTCGACGTCGTCTCGGTGATCAGCGACCCGGCGCAGGACCCGCACTCGTACGAGGCCAGCACGCGCACCCAGCTGGAGCTGTCCAAGGCGAAGGTCGTCGTCGAGAACGGCGGCGGCTACGACGATTTCATCGACCGGATGCTCCGCAGCTCAGGCAACACCTCCGCTGACGTGATCAACGTCGTGGACGTCTCAGGCAAGGCGGCTCGCGCGGGCGCGGAACTGAACGAGCACGTCTGGTACGACTTCCCCACGATGGGCCGACTCGCGGACCGGATCGCGGCAGCCCTGACCCGGTCCGAACCCGCCGACGCGGGCACGTTCCGCGAGCGCGCCAAGGAATTCAAGGGCGAGCTGGCATCCCTCCGGGCCCGGACGGACCGGATCAAGGAGGACCGCGGTGGCACGCCGGTGGCGGTCACCGAGCCGGTGCCCCTGTACCTGACCGAGGCCTGCGGCCTGGTGAACCGGACCCCCTCCGCATTCAGCCAGGCGGTCGAGGAAGGAGAGGAGGTCTCGCCCCGGACCCTGAACGACACCCTCGCCCTGTTCACCGGCAGGAAGGTCGAGGTACTCGTCTACAACCAGCAGACCGCGGGGCCGCAGACCGAGAAGGTCAAGCAGGCCGCCGAGGACCACCACATCCCCGTGGTCTCCGTGACCGAGACGCTCCCCGCAGGCCGGCACTACACCGGCTGGATGACCGCCAACGTCGACGCCCTCCAGAGCGCTTTGAGCCGGTGAGGGCCGTGGACCGCACCGAAGCCTTCACGCCGCTCACCCGCCCCGCCCCCACCCGGACGGACACCGCCTCCGCCGCACCGGTCATCAGCCTGCGGGGAGCCACCCTCGCCTATGGCGACCGGGTGCTGTGGCGCGATCTGGACCTCGATGTACGTCCCGGCGAATTCCTGGCGGTGCTGGGGCCGAACGGATCGGGCAAGACCAGCCTGCTGCGCGTGCTCCTCGGCCGTCTGCCGCTGACGGATGGTTCGCTGGAGGTACTGGGCGTGCCGCCCCGGCGGGGTAGCCGGCACGTCGGGTACGTCCCGCAGCAGAAGGCCCTCCCCGCCCACACGATGCTGCGGGCCCGGGACCTGGTCCGACTCGGCATGGAAGGCCATCGCTGGGGGGTGTCGATCGCCCCCGGCGCGGTCCACCGCAGGGTGGAGGAGCTCCTGGACTCCGTAGGAGCCCTACCCTATGCGGACGCGCCCGTCGGCATGCTGTCGGGCGGCGAGCAGCAACGCGTCCGCATCGCGCAGGCCCTGGCCACCGACCCGCGGATCCTGCTGTGCGACGAGCCCCTGCTCTCTCTCGACCTCCAGCACCAACGCGCGGTCACGGCCCTGGTGGACCGGCGGCGGCGCTCCGCCGGCACCGCGGTCGTGTTCGTGACGCACGAGATCAATCCGGTGCTCGGGCTCGTCGACCGCGTCCTGTACCTGGCGCCGCGCGGATTCCGGATCGGCCCGCCGGATGCGGTGATGACCACGGCCGCTCTGTCCGAGCTGTACGGGACCGAGGTCGACGTCATCCGCGTACGGGGCCGCATCGTCGTGGTGGGGGCACCGGACACGGCCGGCATGCACCACCCCTCGTCCTCCCCCCGTGGCGGTGGACAGCCATGACCGGATCGTGGCCGGTGGCCGACGGCGGCGGGGACGGCGGCGTCTGGCGGCAGATCTTCAATTTCGAGAACTACGGCGACCTGCTGGCCCTGGTCCACAACTCGCTGCTGGCCGGAGCCCTGCTGGGGCTGGTGGGCGGGCTGGTCGGGGTGTTCGTGATCATGCGCGACCTGCCGTTCGCGGTGCACGGCATCAGCGAGCTGTCGTTCGCCGGTGCGGCGGCGGCGCTCCTGCTCGGGGTGAACATCGTCGCCGGGTCCATCGTGGGCTCCCTGCTGGCGGCGGCGGCCATCGGCGTGCTGGGGGTGCGCGCCCGCGACCGGAATTCGATCATCGGTATCCTCATGCCGTTCGGACTGGGTCTGGGCGTGCTCTTCCTGTCCCTCTACAAGGGCCGGGCGGCCAACAAGTTCGGCATTCTGACCGGCCAGATCATCGCCGTCGACACCCCGCAGATGGCATGGCTTCTCGGCACGTCCGCCGTGGTGTTGGCCGCCCTCGTACTCCTCTGGCGGCCGCTGACCTTCGCCAGCGCGGACCCCGAGGTCGCTGAGGCCAGAGGCCTGCCCGTCCGGACCCTTTCGCTTGCGTTCATGCTGGTTCTCGGGCTCGCGGTGGCCTTGTGCGTCCAGATCGTCGGAGCCCTGCTCGTCCTCGCACTGCTCGTCACCCCGGCGGCCGCCGCCGCCCGGATCACCGCCTCCCCAGTGCTGCTGCCGGCGCTGAGCGTCACCTTCGCGCTGGTGGCAATGGAAGGGGGCATTCTCCTCGCGCTGGGCAGCAGCATCCCGATCAGCCCGTACGTCACGACCATCTCGTTCTTCCTCTACCTGGGGTGCCGACTGGCCGGCGGTCGGCCTGCCGCCCAGTGGGTTCCGGCTCGGGGTCGGCTCGACCCGCTGGGCTCGGCGGGTCCACACTGAAAGAGAGGTCCGTCGTGCCCGCTCGGCGCGTACGGAAGGAGCTGTTCATGCACCCCCTCGCGATCGCCGGTGCGACAGCCGGCAAGCTGGCCCACTACGCGATATCAGGCGTGGTGGGCGGCCTGATCATCAAGAACGCACCCGCCGTGGCGCCGGCTGCCCGCAAGGCGCTCGTCAGCGGCATCGCGGGCGGGATCGTGGCGAGCAGGTGGCTGTCCTCGGCTGCCGAGGAGGCCCGGCTGAAGGCCGGTGACATGCTGGCCGAGGCCCGTACGACGCTCGGCGAAGAAGTACCCCCGCCGTCCGCGGTCACCGTCAATCACGATGATCACGGACACGAGCACTGATCATGTCGACCGTCCTGGTCTGCTCGGTTGCAGCGGGGCGGGTGCGGCTGTCCGTCCCCTGGCTGAGAGCACGGCCCGGCTGTGCGGGTCTGGTCGACGACCGGCTGACCGGCATCAGCGGTTTCCGCGCCCTGCGGATCTTCCCGCGTACCGGCAGCGTCGTGATCTGGGTGGCTCCCGACCGCTTGAACGTCGAACAGCTCGTCGACGCCCTTGAGGAGGCCCCGCCCGCTGCCGTGGTGGCGGCCAAACCCTCCCGATCCCTGCCCGATACCTCCACCGGAGAAGTGGCCCGTCTGGTGGTCGGCGGAGCGGTTCTGGCGTTCGTGGCGCTGCGGCGCCTGCTGGGCAGGCCTCGGATCTCCCTCGGATCCTCCGGGCTGCTCGGCGTGGTGACCGTCTTCACCGGTCTCCCCTTCTTCCGGGGCGCCCTGCGCACCCTGCGCGGACGCAGCAGCCCCGGCACGGACACACTGGTCACGGCGGCGACGGTCATCTCCCTCGTACTCCGCGAGAACGTGGTCGCCCTCACCGTCCTGTGGCTGCTGAACATCGGCGAATTCCTCCAGACCCTCACCCTGCGCCGCACCCGCCGCGCCATCGAGGAACTGCTCACCATCGGCGACGAGCGCGTGTGGCTCCTACGCGAAGGCGTCGAGCTCGAGGTCGACCTGGAGACCGTGGTGCCCGGCGACACCGTTGCCGTGTACGAACACCACCGCATCCCCGTCGACGGGCACGTGCTCAGAGGAGAGGCCCTGGTGGACCAGGCGGCCGTCACCGGCGAGGCGCTGCCCGTCTACGCCAGGGAAGGCGCCCACGTCTACGCCGGCACCATCGTCACCTCCGGATCGCTCACCATCCGCGCCGACTTCGTCGGCCGGGACACCACGGTCGGCAGGATCATCAGTCGGGTCGAGGAGGCCCAGTCGGACCGGGCGCCGATCCAGACCGTGGCCACCCGCTTCACCCAGCGCTTCGTCCCCGTCTCCTTCGCCCTGGCCGCAGTCACCTACGTCGTCACCCGTGACGCACGGCGCGCGATGACCATGCTGCTCATCGCCTGCCCCTGCGCGGCGGGGCTCGCCACCCCGACCGCCATCAGCGCGGCCATCGGCAACGGTGCCCGCCGCGGCACCCTCATCAAGGGCGGCACCCACCTGGAGGGCATCGGCCGGGTCACCGCAGTCGTCTTCGACAAGACCGGCACCCTCACCTTCGGACGCCCCCTGGTCACGAGCGTGGTGACCCTCAGCGAGAAGGTCACCGCCGACGAGGTCCTGAGCCTGGCCGCCTCCGGCGAACTGCACGCACGCCACCCGCTCGCCCAGGCCATCGTCGCCCGCACCGAGGAACAGCACCTCCACGTGCCGATCCACCAGGCGTGTGAAGTCGTCCTCGGCATGGGCATGCGCGCCGAACTCGACGGCACCCGACTCCTCGTCGGCAGCCCCGCCCTCCTGCGCCAGCACGGAGTCGACCTCACCGACGAGGCCCAGACCTGGACGGACCGGCTGCGCGCCGGCGGCGAGACCGTCATCTGCCTCGCCCACGACGAGGACCTCATCGGCATGCTCGGCGTCTCCGACGCCGTACGGGCCGGCGCTGAAACCGTCATTCAACAGCTGCGTGACCTGGGCGTCGACCGCCTGATCCTGCTCACCGGCGACGCGCAGGAGACCGCCCAGGTCGTCGCCGACACCCTCGGGATCGCCGAAGTCCACGCCCACGCGCTCCCGGAGGCCAAACTCCAGCTGATCAGGGACCTCCAGGCCGAAGGCCACACCGTCGCCATGGTCGGCGACGGCACCAACGACGCTCCCGCCCTCGCCCTGGCCGACGTCGGTATCACCATGGGCGAGCATTCCTCCCACGTCGCCCTGGAGACCGCCGACATCGCACTCGCCGGCAACGACCTACGCCAGGTCGCCGCCGTGGTGGAGCTGAGCCGCCACACCCTGCGCGTCGTACGTCAGAACTACGGGCTCGCGATCGGCGTCAACCTGCTGGGCCTGGTCGCCGGCGCCGGCGGCTCCATGAATCCCGTTCTCGCGGCCCTGTTGCACAACACGAGCAGCATCGCGGTCGTCGGCAACTCGGCACGCCTGGTCAACCACACCCCGCACCTGCCCCGCGTGGGTGACGACGTTCTGCGGCGGGCCCCGCTGGAGGAGCGCCGCGTAGCCCACCACGATCCAGCAGCGAACGCCGACGGCACGTCCGGGCTGTAGTTTCGAGCTCGATGGAACCCGGATCGCGGGTAGCACGTCCCATCCCTGGCCGGTGTTGCGGTGCGGGGAGGTGGTGGGATGCGGGTACGGACGGGAATGGTCGTGACGGTGCTGCTGCTTGCGGCCGGTTGCGGTTCGGGCGCCATGTCCCCGGGGGCGGACCCGACGGATTCGGCTGCGGCGTCGGTCGCCGTCGAGTGTGGGACCGCCGCGGCGGTGAGCGGCACCGAGGTGACCGTCACGGAGGCAGACAACGGCCGTCGGGTCTGCCTGGGGAGGTCGGGTACGGTCCGGGTGTCGCTGCCGGGGACGCCCGCCGCCCCGGTGACACTGTCGGGGACGGCGTTGGCCGAGGTCTCGGATCACGTCTTCCGGGGTGTGTCGGCCGGTACGGCCGTTCTGGAGTCCGCCGTCCCGGCGTGTTCGTCGCCTGCTCCGCCCGGTGGGGTGCGCTGCCTGGCGGTGGTGGCCTGGCAGGTCACCGTGGTGGTCCGGTGACCGCCTCATGGCTGGACGGGCCCGGACCGATGCCTGCGGTCCGGGCCCGTCCTCTTCATGTGCGGGTCAGCTGGTGGTGACTGCGGTGTCGTCGAGAACGAACGACGTCTGCAGGCTGGAGTCCTCGGTGCCGTTGAACTTGATGGTCACCGTCTGCCCCGCGAACGAGGACAGGTCGAAGGTCTTCTGCGCGTAGCCGGTGTTCTTGTCGAGGTTGGAGTAGCTCACCAGGGTGGTGGAGTTGGCCGTCACCGTCAGCTTGTCGTAGGCCGTGGTGGTGGTCGTCTCCGCGGTGTCGATGTGCAGGTAGTAGCTGAGGGCGGCGTGGCAGCCGGCCGGGATCGTCACCGACTGGGAGAGCGAGTCGGTGTGTGTCGAGCCGTAGCCGTTGAGCCATGCCTTCCAGGAGCCGGAGTGCGCGGCCTCGCCGCTGCCGTTGTCGACCACGCCGCTGGTGGCGGTCCAGGGAGTGGCGCTGCCGGTTTCGAAGCCCGGGTTGCCGAGGAGCTGGGTGGCGCCGCAGCTGCTGCCGGTCGGGGTGACCGTCCAGGTGAAGGAGGTGCTGCCGGTGGCGTTGGTGGTGTCCTTGGCGGTGACCGTCACGTTGTAGGTGCCCGCGGTGGTCGGGGTGCCGCTGATCAGGCCGGTCGAGGCGTTGATGGACAGGCCCGGCGGGAGTCCGGTGGCGCTGTAGGTGAGGGTCTGGCCGCTCGCGGAGTCGGTGGCCTGGATCTGGAGGGAGGCGGCCGTGTTGACGGTGGTGCTTCTGCTGCCGGGGTTGGTCACCGTGACGGTGTTCCCGCCGGTGGACCCGCCGGTGAAGGCGGCGACGCCGTTGGGTGTGCCGAGTCCGGTCGGGCCGTCGTAGCCGGACTTCGCGGTGCAGAGGTAGCTGCTCGAGCAGGAGCCGTTGGCGCCGCTGGTCACGTCGTTGAGCGAGGCGGTGTGGGCGTACGGGTACGACGAGGGGTAGCTGCCCGCGGCCGGGGTTCCGGCGAGGGCGTAGACGGCGGCGATGATCGGCGCGGAGGCGCTGGTGCCGCCGTAGACGTTCCAGCCGCTCGCCTGGTAGCTGTCGTAGACGGCGAGGCCGGTGGCCGGGTCGGCGACGGCTGACACGTCGGAGACGGTGCGCTTGGCGCAGCCGCTGTCGTGCTGCCAGGACGGCTTGGTGGTGTAGGCGGAGCAGCCGGAGCCGGCGCCGTTGCCGCCGGAGCTGGTGCCCCACACCGATTCGGACCAGCCGCGGGAGGTGCCGCCCGCGCGGGTCAGCGAGGTGCCGCCGACCGAGGTGACGTACTGGGAGGCCGCCGGGTACTCGACCCCGTAGCCGCTGTCACCGGAGCTGACGGTGATCGCGACGCCCGGGTGGTTGAAGTACGAGGCGTCGGAGCTCGGGTCGGTGGAGTCCTCGCCGCCGCCGTAGCTGTTGGAGACGTACTTCGCCCCCATCGTCACCGCGCGGTTGACGGCTGCGCCGAGGTCGGCCATGGACGGCTGGTTGGCCTCGACGAGCAGGATGTGGCACGACGGGCAGACGGCACTGACCATGTCCACGTCGAGGGAGATCTCGCCCGCCCAACCGGAGTCGGGGGTCGGGTAGTTGGTGCCGCCGTTCTGGTCGACCTTCTTGAAGCAGCCGTTGGCGGTGGTGCAGGGCGGGAGGCCGTACTGGGCGCGGTACGTGGCCAGGTCGGACTCGGCGTTCGGGTCGTCGTAGGCGTCGATGATGGCGACCGTCGCGCCGGCTCCCGCCGAGGCCGGCAGGGCGTACGCGCTCTGCAGGTCGGTGGGTCCGTAGCCGGACGGGACGAGGTTCGGCGCGAGGTGGAGCTGCTGCTTGAGGTCGGTGCGGGCCAGCGCGTGGCAGGCCATGAAGCCGGGCTTCGTCGGCTCCGAGCAGAGTCGCTGGGTCTGCGCGGTGGAGGCGGTGGAGGCGGTGAGCATGGCGGGCGCCGTCGAGGCTGCCGACGGGGAGGCGACGGCGAGCAGGCCGCCGGATATCAGGGCCGCGGCCCCGAGTACGGACGTCGCGGCGCGGCGCGTCAGTCTCCCGACGCGGCTGGTGGGTTTCGATTGCAATGAACTGCCCTCCATGGGGGGTCGGATCCCCGCGGCGTGGGATTGGCCCACACACGGTATTGACAGGTTCATGACATGACTTGGGGTGTGTGGGAACGCCGCGGACTACGAGTGGCACTGGTTCATTGATCTGGCTGTCACCACGTTCAGTGGTGGCCACCGCAGAACGTAATGAGAATCATGCCCAAGGGGATACCCGCGAAAAGCAAAGGATTGCTTTCGGTCAGTGATCTACCGGTATACCTTGTGCTGCCATGGAGTTGGATGACGGTGCGGTCAACGACCTCGTCTCGCTGGGCCTTTCCGGTTACGAAGCACGGGTCTACCTCGCGCTGGTCACGAGGGAGTCGTACACCGCGGCGCAGGTCGCGCGCGCCGCGCACGTTCCCCGCCAGCGGGTCTATGACGTACTGGACGCACTGGTACGAAGGCGCCTCGCCGTCCCACGTCCGGGACGGGTGGCGGCGTTCTCAGCCGTGTCACCCGAGCTGGCCGTCTCCCGGCTGATGGCCCTTCAGCGGGAGTCGCTGAAACGGCTGGACCAGGCATCGACCGCCCTCGCCGCGGCGTTGACCCCGCTCTGGAGCGCCGGGCAGACCCACACCGACCCGCTCGACTACATCGAGGTACTGCGCGACCCCAAGGCGATCGCCGAACGGTTCGCGAGCATCCAGGCACAGGCCGCGCACGAGCTGCTCAGCTTCTGCAAACCCCCCTTCGTCGCCCCCGCCGCCAATACGGAAGGCATCAGGACCGTCCGCAGGCTGCGCAGGGCCGGGGGCACGGCCCGCGCCGTCTACACCCATGACGCACTCGGCGACGCGGACGTGCTGGAGAACGTACGCCGGTTCGGCGAGGCGGGGGAGGAGTCCCGGTTCCTGCCGGAGCTTCCGTTGAAGCTGGTCGTCGCCGATGCCTCATTGGTCCTCTGTGACATGCCGGACCCCATGGCCGGCACCGGCGCCACCACCGCTCTGTTCATCGAACACCCGGCTCTCGCCGCTTGTTTGAGGATGTCGTTCCTGGCCGTCTGGGACCAGGCCGGGACGGTGGCCGAGCTGACCGAACCTGACTGAAACCGGCCTCGCGCGCAGCAGCCTCACATGGTCGGACACAGGTCATTGCCTTCGCAGTACGGATGTCGGCCGCTTTCGTGCCGGGCGATTCGGCCGGTTGCGCAGGTCACCAGGAGACGGTGTCGGTTCGCTATCGGCTGCTGCCATAGGGGAGTAGGGCCATCTCGCGGGCGTTCTTGATCGCTGCGGCCAGCCGGCGCTGCTGCTGCCCCGTGACGCGGGTGACGCGGCGGCTGCGGATCTTGCCCCGGTCGGAGATGAACTTCCGCAGCAGGTCGGTGTCCTTGTAGTCGATGTAGGTGATCTCCGCTGCGTCCAGTGGGTTGGGGCGGGACTTGAGCGGCTTGTGCGGGGTCTGGCGGCGGGCCATGAAGATTCCTCGTAGGTCGTGGGAGATGGAGCTTACGATCCCGGAGGGGTCAGGAAACCGGGTCGAGGAGGGAGTCGAAGGCGGCGGGGAGCGTCTTCCAGGCCTCGGGTCCCGCCGCGTAATCGGCGTCGGTGAGCAGGCAGGACTCGAGGAGTTGTTCCAGGCCGTGCCGGTCGAGGCCGGGTGAGGTGAAGACGAGGTGCTGGCAGCAGTCGCCGTGCTCGGGGTGCCAGTCGAGTGAGGCTGCCGCTCTTCGCATCGGCGGCACCAATTCCCACGCGGCGTCCGGGAGGGAGGCCAGCCAGGGTCCTGCGTTCTCCACGCACAGGGCGCCGCCGGCGGCGTCCCAGGCCAGCAGGGTGTCGGGACGGTCGGCGAGCCAGAACCGGCCGCGGCTGCGGGTGGCCGCGCAGCAGAGGTCTTCCAGTGCCTCGTAGGGGCGTTCGGGGTGGAAGGGCCGACGGCGGTGCCAGACGAAGGTGGTGACGCCCGCCTCCTCTGCCTCTTGGGGGAGCAGCGCGCACGCCGGGTGCTGGGCCGCAGCTGCCGCTTCCACGTCGAAGTCGGCGAAGGCCAGCTCGGCGAGCTCGCCGGACCCGGCGCGGACTTGGCGGGCGGTCGGGTGGAGCTGGGCCAGGAGGGCGCGGTCCTCGTCGTCGGCGTCTTCGCTGTCGACGAGGGCCAGTACGGGCGCGTACTCCAGCTGCCGTGCCCAGGTGTCCCCGACGGTGCGTTGGTCGGAGGCCGGCGCCGCGAGCCCTGCGTCCGCCAGGTCGTCGCCGTTGACGAGGTACGGCAGCACGAGCGCCGGGTCGACAGCGGTCATGACACTGGTGAGATCGAGTACGTCTCCACCGTGTTGCACCACGACCTCGGCCATCTCCTTGGGTTCGACCGAGTCCCAGAGCTCGACGACGGCCAGCCGGGTCAGACCGCTGTCGGCCAGCCGTTCCAGCTCGGGAATCAGGTCCTCGCGCAGGGCGCAGCAGGCTCAGTCGTTGACGAGGGGTGCCTCGCCTCGGGACAGCTCCTCCGAGGCGTCGCGCACCAGGCGCAGCACTGTGCCCGTCGGTGCCGTGGCCAGGTCGTGGTGGAGGGCGACGCTGCCGGGTACGGCGCGCAGCAGTCGGTTCACGCCCTCCTTGCGGGCGTCGGAGTGGAGCCCGCCGACGATGACGACGGGCAGGCTCACGCCGTGCTCCCGTAGCGGCGCTGGAAGCGCTCGACGCGGCCGGCGGTGTCCAGGACGGGGGCGGTGCCGGTGTAGAAGGGGTGACTCTGCGAGGAGATCTCCACGTCGATGACGGGGTAGGTGTTGCCGTCCTCCCACTCGACCGCCTTGTCACTGGTGGCGGTGGAGCGGGTGCGGAAGGCGAAGTCGGCGGCCTTGTCGCGGAAGACGACGGGGCCGTAGGCGGGGTGGATTCCGGGCTTCCTGACGGTGTCCTTCAGGCAGGAGGGCGGGGTCAGCGTTCTTCGCGGAAGTCGACGTGGCGGCGCACCACCGGGTCGAACTTGCGCAGCACCACGCGGTCGGGATCGTTCCGCCGGTTCTTGCGGGTGACGTACGTGTAGCCGGTCCCCGCCGTGGAGCGGAGCTTGACGATCGGGCGTACTTCGTTGCGAGCCATGGGGCTAGTATATGACAATGGTTCCCATTACCAAAAAGGAACCGATCCGAGAGAGGCAGGTAACTCCTTGTCCGCCCACTGCCAACTGACCGGCGCCCAGCCGGGCTTCGGCAACAACATCTCCCACTCGCACCGGCGCACCTCGCGCCGCTTCGACCCCAACATCCAGAGCAAGCGGTACTGGCTGCCCAGCGAGGGCCGGTACGTGCGGCTGAAGCTCTCCGCCAAGGCGATCAAGACCGTGGACACCATCGGCGTAGAGGCCGCCGTGGCGCGGATCCGGGCCCGGGGGGTGAAGGTCTGATGGCCAAGCAGAGCAAGATCGCGCAGAACGAGAAGCGCAAGGCGGTCGTCGCGAGGTACGCCGCCCGGCGGGCCGAACTGAAGGAAGTCATCCGGCGCCCGTCCTCCACGGAGAACGAACGCGCGGCCGCGCTGGCAGAGCTGCGCAAGCAGCCCCGCAATGCCAGCGCCACCCGGGTCCGCAACCGCGACAGTGTGGACGGCCGCCCCCGCGGACACCTCCGGAAGTTCGGACTGTCCCGGGTCCGCATGCGCGAGCAGGCGCACGCCGGATTCCTTCCCGGAGTCACCAAGTCGTCCTGGTAGGCCGGTAGGCCTACAGGCCGGCAACACAGGCGTGCCCACGTCTCCGGCGGGATGTGGGCACGCCGGAGCATCGGAAAGTGATGTGTCAGTAGCGTGGGAGGGTCCATGAACCGCGGATCACCGGACCGGTCGACACGACCGTTCACCCTGGTCGTCTGTATGAACTGCCAGAAACCGCCGAGTGGTCAGGTGATCGACCGGCTGCGCCAGGCGGTCCGTGACTGCCCCCACGCGGTGATGGTCTCGACCGGATGCCTGGGCGGCCTCCTGCGGTGCCGCGGCACCGCCGGTCTGCATGCTGCGGTCCAGCCTTGTACCCAGGACCGCAAGCCCCACGGGGTTGCCGTACGCCTCGGGCCGATGGCCGACGAAGCCGATGCCGAGACCGTCGCCGTATGGGTGCGGGCGGGTATGCCGGACGACGGCACCCTGCCGTCCCGCCTGCGGCCCGCACCCGCGGCGCAGCGCGCCGCCCACCTCAACTGATGGGAATCCGATTGTCCAAGGGGCTGCTGAGCGTGGTCACCGGAAACACCCCCGGTGTCCGGGGCCAGGTGGTGGGTCACTTGCTGCGTGCCAGCCCGCGCGCGGCAGTGCTGGCCGTCTCGATCGAGGCCCGCGGCAGCGGATATCCGGTGGTACAGCGATTCACCTCCGGAGCCGGTGCGCAGCCGCGAGAAACGCATGCGCAGGGCGCGACCGGCGATCCGGTGGTCATCCTCCGCCAGGACCTGCTGGCCATCCGGCGGGCGATGACACGGCCCCGGCCCCACGTCATCCTCGCCCTGCCGCAGGAGCTGGATGTCCTGCCGCTCCTGGTGGAGCTGTGGCAGTCCCGGATCGGCGTGAGCGCCCTCGGGGACCATTACGATCCGGGGCCGGTTCTGGCCGGTGTCGACCCGGCCTCCTTCACGGCCGACCTCGGATGCGTCCACCGGGCCGTGCCGCTCTGGGACGGCTCGGGCAGTGCCACTCCCACGACCCCGGCCGAAATCGCCGCCCGCCAGGTCGAGTCTGCGGACGCGCTGATCGTCCCCACTCCAGCGGGCGGCGACAGCCAGTGGGTGTCCGGGGCTGCGGCGCTGATCGGCCACCTCAATCCACACGCCACACTCCTGAAGGTCCCCGACGGCGGGGACGTGGCGGCTGGGCTTCCGTCCTTCCTCACGCAGCCGGCTCCGACCGGTACGAGCGAGGGATGGCGGACAGGGCTCGAACCGGTGATTCTGCCGCGCTCCCCCAGAGGCAGTGGCCATGGTGTGAATTCGGTGCTGTGGCACGCGCGGCGACCACTGCACCCCGAACGGCTGGCGGACGCTCTGGGCGCGGTCATGATCGGGGTGGCCCGCAGTCGTGGTCACCTGTGGCTGTCCAGCCGTCCTGACGAGGTCGTCACCTGGCGCTCGGCCGGGGCGCACCTGGAACTGCGCGAAGCCGACCGCTGGTTGGAAGCGGGGGACGGCAACGCCTGGGAGGCGGCCTCCCCACAGCGGCGGACCCTCGCGTCATGGTTCTGGCACGACTACTACGGCGAGCGACGCAACGAGATCGTCTTCACCGGCATCGACCTGAACGAACAACGGGTCCGTTCCGCTCTGGACGAAGCCCTGCTCACTGACGCAGAACTGTCGCGCGGCCGGGAGTACTGGACGGCCGCGCCTGACCCGCTCCTTGGCAGTCCCTGACCTCCACGGGGCTCAGCGACGCCAGGAACTGACGAGGAGCCCGGTCAGGGCGATGCCCTCGGCCGAGCCGGTCTACGGGATCGTGATCGGCGTGCTGCGCCTTGCCGACCGCCTGAGGCCCGGGCGGTCGTCACCGTCGCTTCCCTGAACGCCCTGACGGGCGCGACGCCCATGCTCCTGACCGGAGACAACCCCCGCGCCGCGGCTTCCGCCGCCGCCGAGGCCGGAATCCTGCCGGACGACGTACACGCGGCTCTGCTGCCGCAGGACAAAGAGGAGGCGGTACGCCGCCTGGAGGCCGGCGGCCACAAGGTGCTCGTCGTCGACGACGGCGTCAACGACGCTCCTGCACTGGCTGCGGCCACACCGGCATCGCCAGGGGGCGCGCCGGCTCCGACCTCGCCCTGGAGACCGCCGACGCCGTCATCGCCCGCGACGAACTCGCCACGGTCCCCACCGTGATGGCACTGTCACGTCCTGCCCGCCGACTGGTCGTCACCGCCGCACGGCAGTTGAACCACGTATGAGCCGCCCCGGAAAGAAGGCTGCCCCTGCACCGTTGGGTGACAGGGGCGGTGATACCGGGCTGGGCAGTGCCGTGGCTGCGACCTCCCCCAAGCTCTCGGCTTCGCTCGAGCAGGGGGGACCCCCATCCCAGCCCGGAGTTTTCAGGCCTGCAGCGCCGGCTCCGGGTGCTCGTGCTCGCAGGCGTCGTCGATGCCATAGGTGTCCCAGGCGGGGAACGGGTCGCCCGCAGGCAGGATCTCTCCGTCGGCCATGAGGCAGCTGGCCAGCGCGGCCTGGAGGGCTTCGGTGCGCAGTGCGGTTCCGATGAACACCAGTTCCTGGCCCTGGGCGGTGTCCGCATCACGGGCGCCGGAGGGCTCGAAGCGGGCCACGGCGCCGGCCTGCGACCAGAGACCGGTCACGTGCGGGCGGCTGGCCAGCCAGAAGAAGCCCTTGGAGCGCAGGATCTGCCCGAAGGTGCCGCTGTCGAGGCCCTTGGTGACGAAGTTCCACAGCCGACCCGGATGGAAGGGTAGTTCGGAGCGGAAGACGGTGGAGGAGATCCCGTACTCCTCGGTCTCCGGGACGTGGTCGCCGTTGAGTTCCATGACCCAGCCCGGGGCCTCCTGAGCGCGCTCCAGGTCGAACAGTCCGGTCCCCAGGACCTCGCGGAGCTCTACGCGTCCGCGGGTGGCGGGCACGATCCTCGCGACGGGGTTGAGGCGGGAGAGGGCGGCTCGGAGCCGGTCGGCGCTCCGCTTGCCGACCAGGTCGAGTTTGTTGAGCACGATGACGTCGGCGAACTCGATCTGGTCCATCAGGAGGTCGCTGACGGTGCGCTCGTCGTCCTCGTACTGGTCCAGCCCGCGCTCGGCGAGGCCGTCCCCGCCGGTCAGTTCGGGCAGGAAGTTCGCCGCGTCGACGACGGTGACCATGGTGTCGAGGCGGGCGAGGTCGCCGAGGGTGGCGCCGTCGTCCCGGGGGAAGGCGAAGGTGGCGGCGACCGGCATGGGCTCGGAGATGCCGCTGGACTCGATGAGCAGGTAGTCGAAGCGGCCTTCGCGGGCAAGCCGGTCGACCTCCTCCAGCAGGTCGTCGCGCAGGGTGCAGCAGATGCACCCGTTGGTCATCTCGACCAGGCGCTCCTCGGTGCGTGAAAGGGCGGCCTCGCCGCCGCGCACCAGGGCGGCGTCGATGTTGACCTCGCTCATGTCGTTGACGATGACCGCGACGCGCAGGCCCTCGCGGTTACTCAGGACGTGGTTGAGCAGGGTGGTCTTGCCCGCGCCGAGGAAGCCGGACAGGACGGTGACGGGCAGACGGCCGTCGGTGGCGCCGGTCATCGACTCAGCCCTCGGGGCGCAGCAGGCCGCGCTCGTAGGCCTTCAGCAGCCGCTGCGGCACGAGGTATACGGAGCCGTCCACGGTGAAGGGCGCGAGCGGCGGGGTGGTGGCCTTCCACTGGGCGCGGCGGTGGCGGGTGTTGCTGCGGGACATCTTCCGCTTGGGAACGGCCATGGCGAATCTCCTCGGTAGGCGAACGATCGCAGACGCTATATGGAAATGGATTCCATTGCCAAATTAGGTCGTGAGCAGGGTGCTCAGATCCTCGTTGGTGACCTGCTCGATGGAACGGTGCAGCGTCCAGTGGCGGGCTTTGCCGCTCATGGGCAACGCGGTCACGGTGGTCTTGACGGGTGGTCGGCCGGGTTCGGTGGAGGCGAGTTGCCGGATGATGACGGCGGTGTCGTTGTCGAGGTCCAGCAGGCGGCGTACGGCGTCTTTGAGGCTGGACAGGTGCGGTGATCGGTGGGGCAGGGGAATGCCTTGTGGCATGGAGCCCTCTCCTTCGGTGGGTCGGCAGTCTGTGCAGATGCCGCTGAGCTCGATGATGCGATCAAGGTTTGTGAAGCCGGCGCTCCGGCCGGTGCGGGCGGCCCAGCGCTCGACGACGTCGGTGTTCACCGGCTGGCTGCGTCCGCAGTGGCGGCAGATCAGGTAGTGGCGATGCCCGGCACTCCGGCGCCGCAGGTAGAGCCGCTGACCGCCTTCTCCCCGTACGGAGTCGAGGAGTTCGTCCCGCTCCAGGTCGTGGAGGATGCGGTAGGCCGTGGTGAGCCCGACCGCGTTGCCGGAGGCGGCCATACGGGCATGTAGTTCCCGGGCGGAGACGGGGTCGGAGTGGCGGCTCAGGAAGTCGAGCACGGCGGAGCGCTGTCGTGTCCTGCGTGTGTCGCTCGTGGGGGAGGGTGGCGGGTGCGTGTCCCGCATCGCCCCCTCCCGCGTTTCGCGCATCGAGGACTCCTTGGTTGACCGATGCCTTGCAGATACGTCATTCTAAATGAACATGGTTTTCATGTCGATGAGGCTCAGGCTCGCACCTTGCGCGAGCACGTATCTGGAGGACCCGTGCATCACCCCAAGCCCCGAGCCGTCCGGCTTGCCGCAGCTGCCATCGCCCTTGCGTCCGTCACTGCCTGCGGCTCCACGTCCGTGGCTGACAGCGGCGCCACCGACAACGGCAAGCTGAAGGTCGTGGCCACCACCACGCAGGTCGCCGACTTCGTCCGGGTCATCGGCGGCGACCGGGTCGCGGTCACCCAGCTGGTGAAGCCCAACGCCTCTCCGCACGAATACGAGCCCACGCCCGACGTGATCCAGGCGATAGGCCAGGCCCAGCTGCTGGTCAAGAACGGTGTCGGACTGGAGGACGAATGGCTCGGCAAGACGGTCCAGACTTCCGGCTTCCGCGGGCAGACCGTCGACACCAGTGCGGACATCAGCCTCCGGCAGGGCGAGGACGAGGAGACCGGCAAGCCGGTGGACGACCCGCACATCTGGCACAACCCGCAGAACGCCAAGATCATGTGTGCGGCGGTCGAGAAGGCCCTGGCCAAGGCCGACCCCGACCACCTGGACGGCTACGAGCAGCGTTTCGCGGCGTACGCGGCCAAGCTGGACGCCCTCGACAAGGACATCGAGCGCCAGATCAACTCCCTTCCGGAGGAGGGGCGCAAGCTCGTCACCAACCACGACGCCTTCGGCTATTACATCGACCGCTATCACCTCAACTTCGTCGGCTCGGTGATCCCCGACTTCAGCGACCAGGCCGAGCTGTCCGGCTCACAGCTGGACGGCCTGGTGAAGAAGATCAAGGACGAGAAGGTGAAGGCCGTCTTCGGCGAGTCCTCGCTGCCGCCCAAGACCGCCAAGACCATCGCCGACCAGGCCGGGGTGAAGGTCGTCGCCGGAGAGGGATCGCTGTACGGGGACTCCCTCGGGCCCGGGGGGTCGGCGGGCGACACGTACCTCAAGAGCGAGGAATTCAACACCAAGACGATCGTGGACGCCCTGAAGTGAGCGCCGCCACCCTCCCCGCACCACGCACGGAAGCAGCCCCCGACCCGCTGCCGGCGATCGAGTTCGACCACGCCTGCCTGTGCTACGGCTCGACCACCGTCCTCGACGACGTGCACGGCACGGTCCTCCCCGGCCAGGCCGTCGCACTCGTCGGCCCCAACGGCGCCGGCAAGTCCACTCTCATCAAGTCCACACTGGGCCTGGTACGGGTGGCCTCCGGAGCGGTCTCCGTATATGGGCAGCGCCCGGCCGACGCACGCTCCCGTATCGCCTACGTCCCCCAAGCCGACACCCTCGACCCGGAATTTCCGGTCACGGCAGGCCAGGTGGTGCTCATGGGCCGTTACCGGGCCGTCGGCTGGCTGCGCAGGCCCGGGCGGAAGGACCGGCAGATCGCCGCCGACGCGCTGGAGCTCGTAGGCCTCGCCGACCGGGCCGCGGACCGTTTCGGCACCCTGTCGGGCGGGCAGCGCCAGCGCGTCCTGCTGGCCCGCGCCATCGCCCAGCAGGCCGACGTACTGTTGCTGGACGAGCCGTTCAACGGAGTGGACGCGGTCAGCCGGGACGCCCTGCTGGGTGCGCTGCGCGAAGTGCTCGCGGGCGGCGCCGCAGTCCTGGTCTCCACCCACGACCTAACGATCGCGAGCGCCCTCTGCGAGCAGGTGTGCCTGCTCAACGGGCGCCAGTTCGCCTTCGGCCCGCTGGAGCAGACCCTCACCGCGAACAACCTGCGGTGCTGCTACGGGTCGCACGTCCTCGAAGTGGACGGCTCCGCGATCGTGGCCGGGGCGTGAGCGGCCCGGGGGCTCTGCTGGTGGAGCCGTTCCACGTGCCGTACATGGCGCGAGCCCTGACCGAGCTGGTGATTCTCGGCGTACTCGGAGGCGTGGTGGGCGTCTACGTCCTCGTACGTCGCCTGGCCTACGTCGCCGACGCGCTCACCCACACCGTCTTCCCCGGCGTCGTGGCCGGTTTCGCGGCCGGCGCGGCGGACGGAGTCTTCTGGGGTGCGCTCGCCGCCGGACTGTGCACGGCAGCACTCCTGACACTGCTCACCCGGGCCACGCGCGTCAGCGAGGACTCGGCCCTGACCGTTCTCCTCACGGCGTTCTTCGGCCTCGGCGTGGTCCTGGTCTCCCGGCAGCACGGATACCGGCACGACCTGATGGCCTTCCTCTTCGGCCAGGTCCTGACGGTGACCTGGACGGAAGTCGTACAGAGCGCGCTGGTGGCCGTCGGCTGCCTGGCAGCGCTGGCGGTCCTCGGCCGGCACCTGACCTTGCGCGCCTTCGACCCGGAGGGGGCCAGGGCCATGGGCTACCGCACCCAACTGCTGGACCTGGCCCTGAACGTCGTCATCGCGCTGGTCGTGGTCGCCGCCGTCCGGTCGGTGGGGACGGTGCTGGTCATCGCGCTGGTCATCACCCCGGCAGCTTTCGGGCGCGTCCTGTCGCACCGCATCCCGGTGATCGCCGCCGTCGGGGCGGTCTTCGGCGGCCTGTGCGGCTGGCTCGGTCTCGCGGCGAGCTACCGGGCGTCCGTCTTCCACGTACTCCAACTGGCCGCCGGCCCTGCCGTCGTCCTGCTGATGACCACCGCGTACGCACTGCTGCTTGCCGCAACCACACTCCTGCGAAAGGTCCGGCACGCATGAGCTGGCTCGATTCCTACACCCACCGGGCCCTCTTGGAAGCGGCCATGGTGGGGGCACTGTGCGGGGCGATCGGACTGCATGTGGTCCTGCGCCGGATGAGCTTCTTCGCGATGGCCATGACCCACGCGACCTTCCCCGGCGTCGTACTGGCAGCCGTACTGGGTATCCACATCTACATCGGTGGCGCCGCCATGGGCCTGCTCGTCTGCCTGTGCGTCCTCGCGCTGTCCCGCCGCCGCGGCCGGCACGCACAAGGCGTCACCACCGCCACCGGCATCGTGCTGGCCACCGGCTTCGCCCTCGGTGTAGCCCTGCTCTCCGCCACCCACGGCTTCAACAGGAACCTCGAAGCCTTCATGACCGGCTCGATCGTCACCGTCACCGGCGTGGACCTGGCCGCCACGGCATGCGTAGGCGCCGCGGTGCTCGTTGTCCTCATCGCTCTCCACAAGGAGCTGCTGTACGGGGCGTTCGACCCGGAGGGGCAGCGCGCTGGCGGCTATCCGGTGGCCATCCTCGAGCTGCTGATGCTGCTCCTGGTCGAAGCGGTGATCGTCGTCACCGCCCCGGCCGTCGGCGTCATGCTGGCCATGGCCCTGATCGTCGGCCCCGCCGCCACAGCCCGCCTGTGGACCGACCGCATCCGCACCACGACGCTCATCTCGATGGGCGTCGGCACAGGCGCCTGCGCGCTCGGATTGGAGCTGTCCATGCGGTGGAACCTCGCGGCGGGCGGCACCATCACCCTCGTGATCGCAGCAGTCTTCCTCCTCTCCCTTGTCGTCGCTCCGCACAGCGGCGCAGGCCGGCCCCCCTTGCGGGCGCTCCAGTGGAGGGCATGAAGCGAGGGGGTGGCAACGCTGCTGCCGCGCCGGGGAGGGTGAATCCGGAGTACGCCGCTTCCGTGCTGCGTCTCGTCGTGGACTTCCACGGGACTCCGGACCCGCACACCACTTCCAAGGACGCAACCCCCGCACGCCCGGCGCGTCCTCGTCGGTGACGCGAGAGATGCACGGGACGCTGGACGCGCATGGACTCCGACGGCTCGACCGCCGTCCCCGTCCGCGCCGCGTTCTCGTACGAGCCGGCGCCGACGTTCAGTACCGTCCGGGCGTCGCCGAGGGCCAGGGCGATGAACCGGGCGATGCGCTCGTCGGTATGCGGAGCCGACGGTGCCGTAGTCGACGTCGCCGGCGCTGCCGTCCTGAGTGCGTGCAGTGCGGTCATGAGGGGTTACCTCACCTCGTGAGCTGTGGGCGCACCGTCGACGGTGAGAGCGGGTGACGAGGGGTGGTCGGTGTCCATAGGCGCTTCTGGGGTTGCTTCCAGCAGCCTGGACGGACCGGCAAGATCTGATCAACTGATTGTGAAATCATGCAATCGTGATCGCGATGCGCTTCACCGAGACGGCCGCCGAGGACCTTTCGTTCTCCGTCTCCCCGCTGCTCGAAGCGGTCCATTCCTGGCACGTGCTCACCGATCCCGGACACCATGCCCTGCACGTGCCCTGGGTGCGCCGCTGCCGTCGGCTCCCCGTGGCGCTGCGTCGGCAGCTGCGCGAGTACGGCTTCATCGTGGCCGACTCCATCCCGGCCTTCTTCGAATGCGGCGCGGACGATCACGACGCGGACTTCGGCACCCGGCTCTCGGCGGTGCGCGCCCTGCCGGCCGAGCAGCTGGCCGTCGAGCTCGCCCAGACCCTCGTCGACACCACCCGCTACGAAGGCCACGACCTCGTCGGGGACGCCGCCGTCCGGGACGCCGCCCTCGCCGAGCTGCAGGAGACCGACCCCGGTCGGCTGCACGGCTGGCCGACGTCCTCACCGACCGCCGGCCGATCCTGGAGGGTGCGCTCACCGCACTGGAGGACTACTGGAGCGCCGCCTTCGCGCAGGAATGGCAGCGCGTCGAACCCACCCTGTACGAGGCGATCGCCGGTGCGGGACAGCGGATCGCCCACCAGGGTGTCTTTCCGATACTGCGCACCCTGGTGCCGCAGATCCGCATCGACCCCACCCAGCGGCCGCCGACGTGACGACCAACGCCTCCGACGCACTGAACTACACCCCAGTGCTCGACCAGTCCCACCAGAACACCGGCATCCACCCCGAACAGGCCCTCGTCGACGCCGGATACTGCTCCGAGACCAACCTCGAAGCCGCAAAGGATCGGCAACTGACCTGCGGCACCGACACGTTCATGGCCACCGGCCGACTCGGCCACGACGAGCAGGTCCCGCCCGCACCCCGCGGACGCATTCCCAAGAACGCCACGTTCAAGGAGCGCATGGCCCGCAAGCTGCGGACCAAGCCCGGCCGGAAGGCCTACAGCCGCCGCAAGGCCATCGTCGAACCCGTCTTCGGGCAGATCATGACCTGCCAGAACGGCCGCCAGCTCCTCCTGCGCGGCGAGGACGGCGCCCGAGGAGAGTGGCGCCTGCTGGTCGCCTGCCACAACCTCCGCAAGATCTTCCGACACGTCGGCAGCGCCGGACTCGCCGCGGCAATCACCTGACCGGTCCGGACCACCGGCCCCCTTGAGGCCGCTACCCCGGGCCGGCAGAACCCGGCCACCCGCGCGGCAGCGTGCAGGTCGGGCGACCGCAAGCGACCTCGGCACCACTACCACCCGGCCAGTAGCCGGTTACTGAGACACGCTCCTAGCCGAGGAGATGGCTCGAGCGCAGCCAGATGCCTGCGGGGGATGGCTCAGTGGAATCGGCCCGTACCCGCCCGCTACAGAGCCGCCATAGAACCAGCTGGTGTCAGGCGGGGGGCGGTGGTTCGAACGAGTCAACTAGAACAGCGTGCTCGTGGACGTGGTCCGTCCAGTTTTCGCTGGCCATTCCGACGGTGACCTGCTGTTCATTGCCTGTGCCGAGGTCCTTGGCCGTGACGTGCATGATGCCGTTCGCGTCGATGTCGAAGGAGACCTCGATCTGCGGGACGCCGCGGGGGGCCGGCGGCAGGCCGGTCAGCTCGAACATGCC
>NZ_JBEYXK010000050.1:0-48935 GCF_040645035.1 Streptomyces sp. NPDC046876
GGGCACCGGGCTCCGCCCGGACCCGCGCCTCAAACGCCGGCGAGGCTGGATTTGCAGGCCCCGGCTACGAAAGCCGGCGAGGCTGGATTGGCGGGGCCAAGGCCGGCGGCGTGCGGCCGGGCGAGCCCCGGGGGTCAGCCCAGGGCTCGGGCGGCCGTGCGGAGGTCGGAGACCAGGCCCTGGTAGAGGGCCTCGCGGTCCTCGGCCCTCAACACCGCCGAGGGGTGGATGGTCGCCAGGCCCTGCCCGTGCAGCGCCCCGTCGTCGAGCGTCGGCAGCGGAACCAGCAGGCCCCGCCGCTCCCCCACCCGGAAGCCGCTCCCCCACAGCGCCCGGCCCGCGGTCGCCCCGAGGGCCACCACCAGCTCGGGGTCCACCAGCCGCAGCTCGGCGGCCAGCCAGGGCCGGCAGGCCGACAGCTCGCGCAGGGTCGGCTGCTTGTGGATGCGGCGCTTGCCGCCACCGGACGGCCGGACGAACTTGAAGTGCTTGACGGCGTTCGTCACGTACGCGGCGTCGATGTCCAGGCCCGCATCGTCCAGCGCCCGGCGCAGCAGGCTGCCGGCCGGCCCGACGAAGGGCTCGCCCCGGCGGTCCTCCTGGTCACCCGGCTGCTCGCCGACCAGCATCAGCCGGGCCGAGGCGTCGCCCGCCCCGAAGACCGTTCCCGTCGTGCCCTCGTACAGCGGGCAGCCCCGGCAGTCGGCCGCGGCCCGCCGGTGCGCGGCGAGACCGCCGCGCTCCGGCAGGTAGGGACGGGCGTCGTACCCGTCGGCGGCGGCCGTGTCGCCGGCAGGTCGTGTCCCGGTGGCGCGCGGCACGGTCACACCGCCTTGCCGCGCCCGCTGATGAGGTCCCGGGCGCGGTCCACCAGGCCAAGGCCGGGGCCGAGGAGCTTGTTGGCGGGAGGTGTGGAGGGGCTGCCCGGGTGCGGCCGGGTCGGGGCGAGCTTCTTGGCGCGCCGGATGCGGTCGCCGAGGTCGTCCAGGGCCTCCTGCGGGCAGTTGTGCCGCAGGGTCGGGAAGAGGTTCTCCTCCTCGTCCTTGATGTGGGCGAGTACCTCGGTGCGCAGGTCGTTCACGCAGCCGGTGAATGCGGCTCCGGCGGGGTCCAGGTCCTCCAGCTTCTTCAGCATCTCCTCGACACGGGAGTGGTCCGCGATCTCCTTGTCGGCGATGCGGTCGCCGCCGTCCAGGTGCTCACGGACGGCCGGGTAGAGGTACTGCTCCTCCGCGACGGAGTGCCGGACGAGTTCGATGGTCAGCTGGTCGGCAAGTTCACGGCACCGGTCGGGGTCCTTCTCGGTCCCGAGGCGGGTGAAGAAGTCCTTGACCTCGTCGTGGTCGGCGGTGAGCTCGCGCACCACGTCTCCTCCGTGTCCCATGGCCTACCTCCTGGGTCTCCTGGGCTGCGGGTCCGGGCCGTCCGCCCGGACGCTCTTCACGGGCGCCTGCCCCGGGTCCCCGCCGTCATGCGCCGAAACTCCGGGCCGCCGGGATACCCGGGCACGGAACGGCGGGCACGGCGCCCCAGGGGCCGTGCCCGCCGCGACGGGTCCGCTCAGCGCTTCTTCTCGCCGATCTTCCTCATCTGGGCCGCGGTGTCGGACGCGGACTCCTCCATGCGTCCCTTGGCCTTCTCCGCCTTGCCCTTCGCTTCCATGCCCGTGTCGTCGGCCATCGAGCCGATCTCTTCCTTCGTCTTTCCCTTGGCCTGTTCGGCCTTGCCCTTCAGCTTGCCCATCGTGGCCTCCTGACGTGCGGCGTACCGATCGCCTGGCGGCTACCCCGGACGGGGGGTCCCATGCTCCGAAACCCCGACCGTGCTCACAGGCATGAGAAGCCGCGCACGTGGTAGACGCATCAAGGTCCCCCGTCCGACAGGTGCCAGGAGGTACCCATGATTATCCTGGGGCTCATTCTTCTCATCCTCGGCTTCGTCTTCGGGATCTCGATCCTCTGGACGATCGGCATAATCCTCCTCGTGATCGGCCTCATCCTGTGGGTGCTGGGCGCCGTGGGGCACGCCGTCGGAGGCCGGAAGCACTACTACTGACGAACCCGTACCGTCCCGGCTACCCGTCCGAGCCGCCGGAGGACACGCTGCAGGAGCGCAGCTCCCGAACGTGGATACCGACGCCGAGGGCGGGTAGCCGCGCATCATGAACTCCTTCCCCGACAGCACCATGGCCCTGCTGACCCGCGGCTACGCGTGGCGGCCGGGCCGCGGTCGCAGCCCCGGAGCCGACCCGGTCCGGGTGCGGCTCCTCGGCCGGCGCGCCTACGTCCTGTCCGGGCCCGACGCGGTCGGCTTCTTCTACGACGAGGAGCACATCCGGCGCCGGTCGGCCCTGCCGGGACCCGTCCTGGACACCCTGTTCGGGCGGGGCGCCGTGCACACCCTCGACGGCCCCGCGCACCGCGCCCGCAAGGCGCTGTTCACCGGCCTGCTGATGGACGAGGAGCGGGTGGCGGCCCTGACGGAGCGGGTCCTGACGCTGTGGCGGCGCGAGCTGGCCCGCTCCCGGGGGCGGGAGCTGTGCGTGTTCGACGCGGCGAGCCGGGTGCTGGCCCGCGCGGTGTGCGGCTGGGCCGGACTGTCGCTGTCCGACCGGGACGTGCGGCGCACGGCACGCGACTGCGTGGCGATGGTCGACGGCTGGGGCACCCCCGGGCCGCGGCACTGGCGGGCGCGCCGGGCGCGGCGGCGCCAGGAGAGGCTGTTCGCGCGTCTGGTCGAGCGGGCCCGGTACCAGGACGGCCCGCAGGGCGCACCCGCGTCCGTGAATCCCGCCCGAGAGCCGTCGGTGCTGGAGGCGGTGGCCCGGCACCGCGATGCCGACGGGGCCCTGCTCGACCCGCACACCGCGGCCGTCGAGCTGCTGAACGTCGTGCGGCCGACGGTTGCCGTGGCCTGGTTCGCGGCGTTCGCCGCACACGCCCTGCACCGGTGGCCCGAGCAGGCCGACGCGCTGCGCGAAAACGGCGGCGCGCGGGCCCGGGCCTTCGCCCACGAGGTCCGCCGCTTCTACCCGTTCGCGCCGTTCGTCGGCGGTGAGGCCGCCGCCGACCTGGTCCGCAACGGCGAGCGGATCCCGGCCGGGAGCCTGGTCCTGCTCGACCTGTACGGCCAGAACCACGACCCGGCGCTGTGGGACGAGCCCGGCCGCTTCGACCCGGCCCGCTTCGACGGCCGGCCGCCGGGGCCTGACGTACTGGTCCCCCAGGGCGGCGGCGATGCCCGCAGCGGGCACCGCTGTCCCGGCGAGGACATCACCGTGGCGCTGGTCGCCGCGCTGGCCGCGGACCTCGCCCGGCGCTCCTGGACCGTCCCCGAGGGGCAGGACCTGCGGATCCCGCTGCACCGGATGCCGACGCGGCCGCGCAGCGGTGTGGTCATCGTCCCCGGCCCCGGACCCGGCCCCGGCCCCTGAGCGGCACCACCGCGTCACCCACGTGAGGCACTCCATGACCCGTCGAAAGACCCGCGACCCCCGCCGCCCCGGCGTACTGCCGACGCCGGGAGGGCTGAAGCCCCCCGAGCCGCCCGGGGACCCGCTGCCCAAGGACCACACGCAGGCGATCCTGGAAACCACGAAGCAGGTGGCCGCACTGCTCAAGCGGTCCGGGCACCCCTTTCGCCCTGGCGGGCAGCGTCGCGGCCTTCGCCCACGGGCTGCCCGCCAGCTTCCAGCACGACACCGACTTCTGCGTGCGCCCCGAGGACGCCGAGGAGGCGATCAAAGCCCTCGAGGACGGCGGTATCGCCATGCGCCGCGCCCCCGAGGACTGGCTGGTCAAGGGCCGCTCGGGCGGCGAGGAGATCGACCTGATCTTCGAACTGGCCCGGCGCCCGGTCAGCACGGCGCTCCTGGAGCGCGCCACCGTCAAGCCGGTGGACTCGGTATGGATGCCGGTGCTCTCCCCCACCGACCTCATGGACGGCCGCCTCACCGCCCTGTGCGAGCACTACTGCGACTTCGGCGACCTGCTGCCGATGGCCCGGATGCTGCGCGAGCAGATCGACTGGGCGCGCCTCGACCGCGACCACCGCGACGCGCCGCTGGCCGACGCGTTCCTCCACCTGCTCGACAGGCTCCACGTCATCGACCGCCCGGACAGGACGGAGCACCACCCATGAACACGGCCGAGATCATCGAATACCGCATCGAGCACCTGCGCGACCGGCTGGCCAGCGAGGACGCCGCCGAGCTGAGCGTGCAGATCGAGATGCACGGGAGCCGGGCCGTCCTGCGCGGCTGCGTCACGGACGAGGGAACCCGCGCGGCCGTCCTGCGCCTCGCCCGCGAGGAGCTCGCCGGCTTCGACTGGTACGAGGACCTCACCGTGTGCCGGCCCCAGCCCCCCGACCACGTCGAGGAGCTGTCATGACCCGCGTCGCAGCCGTCGGAGACATCCACCTCGGCCCCGAGAGCGCCGGGACGCTGCGGCCCGCCTTCGACACCCTCGGCGAGTGCGCGGACCTGCTGCTCCTGGCCGGCGACCTGACCCGGCACGGCACCCGCGG
This sequence comes from Streptomyces sp. NPDC046876, assembly GCF_040645035.1. Classification (NCBI taxonomy): domain Bacteria; kingdom Bacillati; phylum Actinomycetota; class Actinomycetes; order Kitasatosporales; family Streptomycetaceae; genus Streptomyces; species Streptomyces sp. NPDC046876. Next base: position 4,528 of record NZ_JBEYXK010000050.1, read on the forward strand.
GGAGGCCCGGGTGGTGGCGGCCGAGGTGGCCGGGCTGCCGGTGCCGGTGGTCGCGGTGCTCGGCAACCACGACTACCAGAGCGGCGAGGAGGCGGCCGTCACCGAGGAGCTGTGCGCGGCGGGCGTGCACGTCCTGGAGGGTGACGGCGTCCTCCTCGACCTCGACGGGGCGCGGGTCGGCATCGCCGGGACGAAGGGCTTCTGCGGGGGCTTCGCCGGGCGCAGCGGCAGCGAGTTCGGCGAACCGGAGATGAAGGCGTTCATCCGCTACACCCGGTCCTGTGCGGAGGGGCTCGGCCGGGCACTGGGCGGGCTGGGCGCCTCCGGCAGCACCCTGCGGATCGCGCTCACGCACTACGCGCCGGTCCCGGACACCCTCGCGGGCGAGCCGTCGGAGATCTTCCCGTTCCTCGGCAGCTACCTCCTGGCGGAGGCCATGGACGCCGAGGGCGCCGACCTGGCGGTGCACGGCCACGCCCATCTCGGGACCGAGCACGGCATGACCGGCGGCGGCATCCCGGTCCGGAACGTCGCCATGCCGGTCATCGGCCGGGCCTTCGCCGTGTACCACCTCACCCCGCGCCTGCGGCCCGCCGTGGCGGGTAGCACTGCGGGTTCCGGGTAGCCGCGGTACGTACCGCACCGAGGAAGGAGACCCGATGATGCCCGCAACCGCGCCGACCGCAGGGCGCGCGCCGAGGCCCCGGTTGTTCGCCCCGCCCGGGGTGTACCGCCCGCAGGCGGACACCCGCCTGCTGGCGGCGGCCCTGGACCGGGAGGAGCTGGCGCCCGGCACGGCCGTGATGGAGATCGGCACCGGTACCGGGGCCCTCGCCCTGCGCGCCGCGGGCCGCGGCGCCCGGGTCACCGGGGTGGACGTCTCCTGGGCGGCCGTCGTCACCGCGTACGTGAACGCGCTGCGCCGGCGGCTGCGGGTCCGGGTGCTGCACGGGGACTTCGCCGCCCGCACCCGCGGCCAGCGCTTCGACCTCGTCCTGGCCAACCCGCCCTACGTCCCCTCCCCCGAGCCCCGTACGCCGGCCCGCGGTCCCGCCCGCGCGTGGGACGCCGGCCCGACGGGGCGCCTGGTCATCGACCGGATCTGCGAGCTGGCCTCGGCGCTGCTGCGGCCCGGAGGCGTCCTCCTGCTGGTGCACTCCGGCATGTGCGGGCCGCAGACCACCGTGCGCAACCTCGAACGGGCCGGCCTCTCCGCGCGGATCGTGCAGCGCGCGGCCGTGCCGTGGGGTCCGGTGCTCCGCTCGCGCAGGGCCTGGCTGGAGAGCCGGGGGCTGGCCGAGGCGGGCGACGCCTGGGAAGAGCTGGTGATCATCCGTGCCTGCTGCCCGTGACCCCGCCCCCGGCCCGGCCCCGGACCCGTCCCGGCCGGCGCGCCGGGTCACCGTGGACCCGTACGGCCCGGTGCTCGTCGAGGGCCCGGTGGAGGTCGTGCTGGAGGACGGTACGGTCGCCCGCTCGGACCGCTTCGTGGTCGCCCTGTGCACCTGCCGCCGGAGCCGAACCCCGCCCTGGTGCGACACCAGCCACCGCCCGCGCCGCCGGGACGCCGCGGCGCCGGGCGCGCAAGCCCAGGCCCCCGCGTCCGATGCCCCGAAGCCCGACGACAGGAGTGAACCGTGACCGACCCCGGTCGCCCCGGCCTGGTCCCCGCCCGGGGCGCGCTCTCGCAGGCCCTGCTGGACGCGCTGCGCTCTGGCCGGCTGCCCGTGTGCCCCACGGCGGTCCTGACCCGTGCCGACCCCTGGGGCGAGGACGTCCAACTCGCCCTCTACCTGCTGTACGAGCTGCACTACCGCGGCCTCGACGGCGTCGACGACGAGCGGGAATGGGACCCCGACCTGCTGCGCCTGCGCCGCGACCTGGAGAACGCGGTCCTGCACGCGCTGCGGTCCGAGCTGCGGGGCGCGCCCCGCCGGGTCGAGGAGGCCTTCGGCCCCCTGCTCACCGAGCCCGTCTCACCGGTCCACAGCATCAGCCACTACCTCGAGGAGGAGGGCGAGCTCTGGCAGTTGCGCGAGTACGCCGCCCTGCGCTCCCTCTACCACCTCAAGGAGGCGGACCCCCACCTGTGGGTCGTCCCGCGCCTGTCCGGCCGCGCGAAGGCCGGCATGGTCGCCGTCGAGTACGACGAGTTCGGCGCCGGGCGCGCCGAAGCCGTCCACGCCCGCCTCTTCGCCGAGCTCATGGCCGACCTCGGCCTCGACCCCGCGTACGGCACGTACCTGGAGCACGCCCCGGCGCCCCTGCTCGCCACCGTGAACCTGATGTCCCTGCTCGGGCTGCACCGGGCCCTGCGCGGGGCTCTGGTGGGGCACTTCGCCTGCGTGGAGGTGACCTCCTCACCGGGGTCCCGCCGGATGGCCCGCGCGATGCGGCGCCTGGGCGCGGGCCCGGCCGCCGAGCACTTCTACGCCGAGCACGTCGAGGCCGACGCCGTCCACGAGCAGGTGGTGCGCCGCGAGGTCATCGGTGGGCTGCTCGCCGACGAGCCGCGGCTGGAGGCCGATGTGGCGTTCGGATGCGCGGCGACCGTCCTGCTGGAGGAGCGGCTCGCCGCACACATCGAGACGGCCTGGGCGCGGGACGCCTCCGCCCTGCGCGTGCCCCTGAGCGGGGGCTGACGGGCGCTGGTCCGACGGGGCGGGTCACAGCTCCCGCAGGGCCGGCAGCAGCTTGGACTCGGCCCACTCCAGGAAGGGCTCCTGGTGGTCGCCGCCGATCTGGACCACGGCGACGTCCGTGAATCCGGCGTCGGTGTAGCCGCGTACGGCCTCGACGACCGCGTCCACGTCGTCCCCGCAGGGGATGGCGTCCGTGAGGTCCTCGGGCCGGGTGTGCTGCGTGGCCCCGGCGAAGCCGGCCGGTCCGGGCAGCTCCGCGTTGACCTCCCAGCCGCCGGCGGCCCAGCGGAACTGGTCGTGGGCCCGAGCCAGCGCGGCGTCGCGGTCGGTGTCGTAGCAGAGGGCGAGCTGCCCCACGCAGGGCTTGCCGGAGCCGCCGTGCGCGGCGAAGGCGTCCACGAGCCCGCGGTTCGGCTCGACGGCCACGAGGAGGTCGCCGTACTGCCCGGCGAGCTCGCAGGAGCGGGGGCCGGAGGCGGCGATGCCGATCGGCGGCGGCTGCTCGGGGAGGTCCCAGAGCCGGGCGTTGTCCACGTCGAAGTGGGTGCCGTGGTGGGTGACGGTGCCGCCTTCGAAGAGGGAGCGGATGATGTCCACGGCCTCTTCGAGCATCTCCAGGCGGACGTGGGGGGCGGGCCATCCGGCGCCGACGACGTGCTCGTTGAGGTTCTCGCCGGAGCCGAGGCCCAGGCGGAAGCGCCCGCCGGACAGGAGCTGCATCGTGGCGGCCTTCTGCGCGACCACCGCGGGGTGGTAGCGGAAGGTCGGGCAGGTCACGTACGTCATGAGCGGGATCCGGTCGGTGGCCTGCGCGGCGGCGCCCAGGACGCTCCAGGCGTAGGGCGCGTGTCCCTGGGAGTCCAGCCAGGGGAAGTAGTGGTCCGAGATCACGGAGAAGTCGAACCCCGCCCGCTCCGCGCCCACCAGGTGGTCCACGAGGTCCCGGGGTCCGGCCTGCTCGGTCATCATTGTGTATCCGATGTGCACCATGCCCGGCGCCTTGCCGCTGGCGCCGGGCCGAAACCTGTGCGGGTGCGCGGCCGCGCCGCTTCAGTCTTCGCCCAGGGCCTTCTTCAGCTCGGCCTTGTTCATGTCGGAGCGGCCGTGGACGCCCCGGCGCTTGGCCTCTTCGTAGAGCTGGTCGTAGGTCGGTCCTCGGGACCCGCTGTGGGAGCGCAGTCCGCCGCGCCGGGAGGAGGACATATCCTCCAGGGACGTCTTGCTCGCGGTCTCCGACTCGCCCGCGCGGGCCCGTTCCTTGTTCACGGTGCGGGCCGCGATCTCCTTGGCCCGCTCCTCGCTCTCGCCGCGTTCCTCGGCGCTCTCCTTGATGTGCTCGTACTGGCGTTCCCTCTTGTTGCTCCAACTGCGCGGCATGGTTCCTCCCGCGAGGAGTCCGAGTGGTCGCCCGGCGCCTACCCGGCCGCCGGTCCCGCACGCGCCCCGGGGCTCCGGACTTGCCGGCGGGGGGACTGCACGGGGGCGTGCAGGGGTAAGCGCAGCAGTAGGTTCGAGGAGTGGGTCATGACCGTGCTCACGATGGGGGTGGAAGAGGAGTTCCTGCTGGTGGACGGGGTCAGCAGGCGTCCGGCGGAGTGCGCTCCCACGGTGATCGCCGCGGCTGCCGCGGAAGTCGGCCCGCAGGTGCAGGCGGAGTTCTTCACCGCCCAGGTGGAGGTGTGCACGGAGCCGGTGGCCTGCACCGAGGCGCTGCGGACCGAGCTGGTCCGGCTGCGGCGTGCGGCCGTCGCCGCAGCCGGGGAGTCCGGCTGCCGGCTGGTGGCGACGGGGACGCCCGTGGTGCCGCCGGTCCGGCCCCTGACCGTGACGGACACCGACCGATACCAGCGGATGGCCCGGAAGTTCGCCGCGTTCGTCGGCGAGTACGACGGCTTGGTCTGCGGCTGCCACGTCCACATCGGCAGCATGGACCGGGCGTGCGCCCTGGCCCTGGCGAACCACATGCGGCCCTGGCTGCCGGTCCTGCAGTCGCTCACCGGCAATTCGCCCTTCTGCCTGGGCCGGGACACCGGCTTCGAGAGCTGGCGGTTCAAGACCTTCGCCCGCTGGCCCACCGTCGGCCCGGCGCCGGTGCTGCGGGAGGCCCAGTACGAGGCCCACGTGGGCGCCCTGGTCGAGCGCCGGGTCCTGATGGACCGCCGGATGGTCTACTGGTACGCCCGCCCCTCCGAGCACGTGCCGACCCTGGAGATCCGCGTCGCCGACTCCAACGCCGACCTGGACACCGTGGTCCTCGTCGCGGCGCTGGTGCGCGGCCTCGGGCAGAGCCTGCGGGCCGAGGGGGCCGAGGACCGGCCCCCGCCTCGGGTGCCCAATCGGCGGCTGCGCTGCGCCCACGAACTCGCCGCCGCCCAGGGCCTCACCGGATGGGGGCTCGACCCGGTCAGCGGCGAACAGCTGCCCGCCGGCGTGCTGGTGGACCGGCTGGTGTCCCGCGCGGCGCCCGGGTTGGAGGCTGCCGGAGACCTCCCGCTGGTGGCCGAACTCCTGGCCCGGCTGCGCCGCAACGGCAGCGGGGCTACCCGGCAGCGGGCCGCCCTGCGCCGCCACGGCCACCTCTCCGAGGTCGTCGACGCCCTCGCCGCGGCCACCGAAGCGGTGTGAGGGCCGGACCGCCGCCCCCGGGCGCGGAGCCGCCGGGGCGGCGGCCGCGGCGTGCGCAGCTACGCCCTGCCGTGGGCGTGCGGGCTACGCCCTGCTGTGGGTGGACCTCACCTCGAAGAGCCGGGGCTGGACGTCGGTGGCGATGGCGGCGGCCTGGTCCATGTGGACGCGGGCCTCGGGGTTGGCGAGCATGGCGCGGTAGTGCCGCTCGGATTCCCACTGCGCGTAGTTGATGACGCGCTCGCCGTCCTGGCTGATGTGGAAGTTGGCGCAGATGAAGCCCGGCTGGTGCTTCATGGTCGTCTCCGTGGCGTGCGCCAGGAGCGCGACGAGCTCCTGCTGCCGCTCGGGCGCGACGGTGAACACGTTGATCAGCGTCGCGACCGGGCGGCTGGAGTCGATGGATGCAGTAACGGTCATGGAGCCATCTCTCCCCTTACCGCGGCCGCGGATACCGGGCATGCCGTGGAATCCCCCGATCCGGTGCCGCCCGCTCGGGCGCACGAGTCGGCGGAAAAGGTTCCGGATCCCGGGAACTCCCGGCCGGGGCCCGCCGACTACTGGCCCGTGGGGCGACGGCGGCGGCTGCCGGACGCCCGCGGACGACCGGAGGGTGTGGATGGGCGGGCTGGACGTGCGGATGCGGGGGGTCGCCTGCCGGCACGGTCGGGTGGAGGCGGTCGCCGACGTGGACCTGGAGATCGCCGCCGGTGAGCGGGTGGCGCTGACCGGGACCAACGGCTCGGGCAAGACCACGCTGCTGCGCGCCGTGCTCGGCCTGCACCGGCAGGTGACGGGTTCGATCCTGGTCGGCGGCCGCGACACGCGCTCCCCGGCGGAGTGGGCCTGGCGGCGGCGCGCGTGCGCCTGGATCCCGCAGAAGCCGGCCGGGGGCCGCTTCCCGCTGCTCGGTGCGGAACTGCTGGCGAGCAGCGCCGCCCCGGCGGACGCCGCCCGGGCCGCGGACCGGCTCGGGGTGGGCGCGCTGACCGGGCGGCCCCTGCACACGCTCTCCGGCGGGCAGCTGCAGCGCATGTACCTGGCCCGGGCCCTGGGCTGCGTGGCCGCCGGGGCCGAGGTGCTGCTGGCCGACGAGCCCACCGCCGCCCTCGACTTCGACGGGCAGGCCGAGGCCGCGGACGTCCTCTCCTCGCTGCCCGTGACCCTGGTGGTGGTGACCCACGACCGGGCGCTCGCGGACCGCTGCGACCGCGTCCTGGAAATGGCCGCGGGCCGCCTGCGGGAGGTCCGGTGAACCTCGCCGCGGATCCGCTGACCCTCGCCGCGGATCCGCTGACCCTGGCCACGGCCGACCTCGGCACGCTGCTCCAGCTGCTGCCCGTACAGCGCGCGGGCGCGGCCCTCCTGCTCGCCGCGATCGGCCTCCCGGTCGTCGGGGTGGTGATCGTCGGGCTCGACATCATGCCGGTGCGGTTCGCGATGATGCACGTGGCCCTGCTCGGCATCGCCGTCGGCCTGCTCACCGGGCTGGACCCGATGCTGTGCGCGCTGGTCGCCTGCGCCCTGGCCGGGGCGGGCGTGGCCCCCCTCGCCCGTACGCCGGACGGCCTGTCCGGCGCCATGGGCCTGCTGATGAGCCTGGCCATCGCGGCCGCGCTGCTCCTGCTCGCCGTGTCGGGCGTCAACGCCTCGGGGGCCTTCTCCCTGCTGTGGGGGTCGATCCTGTCCGTCGGGACCCCCGACCTCGTCGTGCTCGGCGTGCTAGCCGCCGTCGTACCGGCCCTGTTCGTCCGCAAGCGGCGCGAGATCGGCCTGCTCCTGTACGACCGTGAGCTCGCCCAGTGCTCCGGCGTTCCGGTCCGCGCCCTGACCGCGGCCCTGCTGGTGCTCGTCGCGATCGCGGTCGCCGGCGCCATCAAGCTCACCGGGGCGCTGCTCGTCGACGCCCTGACCCTGCTGCCCGCCCTCGCCGCACGCCGGCTCGGCAGCTCGCTGACCTCGATCACCCTCTGGGCGATCGGCATCGGCCTGACCGTGAACCTGACGGGGTTCCTGCTGGCCCTGTGGCTGGACTGGCCGCCCGGGCCGGTCCTCGTCCTGACGGCGGGGGCGGTCGTCCTCGGCGTCCATTTCTCATCCGAACGGAGAACCCGCCCATGGCGCGCACCCGCGTCCGCATCCCTTCCCCCCTCGCACTGAGCGCCTCCGCGGCCGCACTGGCCCTCGCGACCGGCTGCGGCAGCGGTACGGCGTCCTCGTCCTCCTCTTCCGCTGCTGCGGACGGCCCCGCGCAGGCCGGCAAGCCCAGGGTGGTCGTCACCACCACCTGGGAGGGGGCCTTCGCCCGGGCCGCCGGTGCCCGCGACGTCAAGGTCATCGTGCCGCAGTCGGTGCACCACGCCCCCGACTACGACCCGAAGCCCTCCGACCTCGCCGCCGTCGCCCAGGCCGACTTCGTGCTCTACGCGCCCTTCGAGCCGTACGCGGCGAAGATCAAGGAGGCCGCGGGTTCCAAGGCGAAGCTCGTCGAGGTCGGCCTCGACAACGACCCGGACAAGGTCAAGGCCGAGGTCGACAAGCTCGGCAGGCTCTTCGGCACGGCGGACGCCGCCACGCAGTGGAAGGCCGGCTTCGACGGCGAGTACGTACGGCTGAACCAGGAGCTCAAGGCGGCCTGGCCCGGCGGCACGAGCCCGACCGCGGTCACCCAGGTCTTCACCGCCTGGTCGGCGAAGCTCGCCGGAGCCACCCCGGTCGGCACGTACGGTCCCGAGGCCGTCACGCCGGCGCAGCTCGCCGAACTCTCGGCGAAGAAGCCGGCCCTGGTCCTGGACAACGCCCACATGTCGACCGGCACCGTCCTGCCCGACTCCGGGGCCCGGCAGGTCGCCATCGTCAACTACCCGGGTCCGGACCTGGACCTGCTGCCGGTCTACCGCAACGCGGCGGCCGAGCTGAGGAAGGCCATGGGCGCCTCCTGACCGGCGGTCGGCGGCGGCCACCGCGGTCGCCGGCGCTCCTGCAGGGGCGGGCACGCCGGGCGTGCCCGCCCCCGGGTTCCCCGCCTCAGCCGGCCTGGGCGAGGGGCGCCGGCTCCGGGTCCCCGGCCAGCCGGGCCCGCAGCGCCGCCCGGTCGGGTTTGCCGGCCGCCGTCAGCGGTATCTGCGCCACCACGAGGAGCCGTTCGGGGTGCTTGCGCCGCTCCGTGCCCCGCGCCGTCAGGTGCCGGCCGAGGGAGGCGAGCGTGGGCGCCAGCGGACCGCGGGGCACCACGCAGGCGGCCAGGCGTTCGCCCATCAGCGGGTCGGGGACGCCGACGCAGACCACGTCGCGGACCTGCGGGTGCGAGCCGAGGGCGCGTTCCACCTCGGCGGGGCTGATGTTGGCGCCGCCGCGGATGACGATGTCCTTCAGGCGGCCGACGACGTGCAGGACGCGGTCGGAGTCGAGGTAGCCGAGGTCGCCGGTGCGGACCCAGCCGTCGGCCGTGCGGTAGCGGGCGTCGAGCTCGGGGGCGCCGACGTAGCACAGCGGGGTCATGGGACCGCGCGAGACGATCTCCCCGATCTCGCCGTCCGGCAGGGCCTCGTGGCTGTCGGGATCGGTGATCCGGATCTCCGCGACCCGCGGGTCGGGGTGGCCGGCGACGACTCCGCGGCCGTAGGCGGGCGGGACCGTGTGCGCGAGCCCGGTGTGGCAGTTGACGCCGTCGGCGGAGCCGTAGAGGTTCACCACCGGGCAGCCGAACGCCTGCGCGGCTGCGGCGGCGGTCGTCTCGTCGAGCGGCGCGCCGCCGAGGACGAGGGCGGTGGGCGCCGGCAGAGGATCGCTCGTCGCGTCGAGGCGTTCGAGCATCATGCGGACCATCGTCGGTACGCCCAGGACGTGCGTCGGCTCGTGTGCGCGTACGGCCGCGAGCGCGGCGTCGGCGGTGAAGTGGTCGAGCAGGACCAGGGTTCCGCCGTGCCGGGCGAGGGTGACCGCGGTGCCGCTGGAGCCGAAGGCCGAGCCGAGCGGGACCAGGAAGAGGCAGCGCGGCGGCTTCCCGTCGGGGATGAGCGAGGCCAGGAAGTTGCCGCGGCCGCCCGCGAGCGCGTTGTGCGAGTACGCGATCATCTTGGGCTCGGCCTCGGAGCCGGAGGAGACGAGGATGCGGGCCGCGCCGTCCGGGTCGGGGCGGGCGGGTACGAAGGCCCGCGGGTCGCAGCGCATCAGCCCGGACCAGGCGACGGTCCCCTCCGGGACGGTCCCGGGACCGACGGCGACGACGTGGCGCAGGGAGGGTACGGACTGCAGGAGCGCGTGCAGGCCGGCGGCGGGCCGCTCGCCGCGGTGCTCGACCGCAGCGATCACGGCGACGGCTTCGGCGCGGCGCAGCAGGGATGCGGCTTCGAGGGCGCTGCGGCCGACGGGGAAGGGGAGGGCGACGGCGCCGAGGGCGGCCAGGGCCAGGTCGGCGATGACGGCGCTCCGGTGGCCGGGGAGTTGGACGCCGACCACGTCGCCCGGGCGGATGCCGAGCTCTGCGAGGCCGGTGGCCAGAGCGCGCACCTTGCGGTCCAGGGCGGTGTAGCAGAGCGCACCCTTGGCGTCGAGGACGGCGGTCTGGTGCGGGTCGGCGATCCGGCGGGCCCGGAAGAGGCTGTAGAGGTCGAGGTCGGGACAGGTCCCGTCAGCCGCCCAGGAGCGGCGCAGTTCGGCGGGCAGCAGATCGTGCAGGGCTACGGTCACACGAGGCTCCAGGGGTCGGGAACGGCGGGCGCACCGTGCGCGTCGCGGCTGATCGAGCCGGCGAAGCGCGGGTCGTGGTGCAGGTCGGACAGGTCGGTGGTGACCGCGGTCGCGGCGAGGCCGAGCCCCTCCAGCCGGGCCAGTGCCTCGGCGGTGGGGAGGGCGGCGAGTGCGCGGCCGGCCGCGGCAGCGCCGGCGGCGCTCGCGTCCGCGGGGGCGATCCAGCCGTCGGCCGTCGGCAGCGGTCGGCGGAAGCCGGCCGGACGGCGGGGATCCTCCCCGCGTGCGGCCCGCGCCAGGGCGGGTGCGGTGAGGGTGTCGGCCGCCCCGAGGAGGGAGGAGTCCACGCGGACGCCGCGCCCGGTGCGCTCCCTCAGCAGCAGCCCGGCGAGGACGGCTTCGGCGCCGTGCAGCCCGCCGAGGACGTCGAGGAGGGTCATCAGCGAGGGGGCCGGGGGCTCGCCCTCGGGGCGGACGGCCTCGCCGACGCCGGTGCGGGCCTGGACCATGAAGTCGGTGCCCATGGGGGCGCCGCCCAGCCGGTCGGCCCAGCCGCTGGTGTACGCGTACACCAGGGCGGGGTTGGCCCGGGCGAGGTCCTCGGCGTCGAGGCGGAGCTCGGCGGCCCTGCCCGGCGCCCAGTTGTGCAGGAAGACGTCGGCCTGCGCCGCCATGTCCCGCAGCCGGCGGCGGTCCGCCCCGGACTTGATGTCGATCTCCACGGCCTTCTTGCCCCGGTTGAGGGCGAGCCAGCGCGCGGAGACGCCGGAGCAGGCCGGGGGCATACCGCGCAGCGGGTCCCCGCCCGGCGGCTCGATCCGTACGATCTCGGCGCCCAGCAGGCCCAGCAGGTGTGCGGCCAGCGGCGCCTGGATGCGGCGGCCCGCCTCGAGCACGGTCAGGCCGGCCAGCGGCCGTGCGGGGGTGGGTCGGGGTGTGGCGGGCGCCGGGGCGGCCCCGGCCGCCGGGAGGGAGCCGGCTTCGAGCGGCCGCAGCGACCACGGGGCCGCGCCGTCGGCCTCCGCGAGCCGCTCGGCGAGGGTGTGCAGGACGCACACCTCGGCTCCCGCGAGCCCCGCGGCCTGCCGGATCCGGGCGAGGGGGTGCGCCCGGGTGGCGGTGTGGAGGGCCGGCGGGAAGGGGGCGCACGCGGTGGCGTAGCGGAACTGGAACGGCCGCCAGCCCGCCCGCATCGCGTCGGCGGGCGCGTCCAGGGCGCGCCAGAAGGCGGCCCAGGCGCCCGGGTCGAGCGTCTCCAGCTCGAAGAGGGTGCCCTCGGCCGCGGTGAAGGGCGGTCCGCCGGGGGCGAGTTCGGCCGCCTCGCCCTCGTCGGCTCCGGCCGCGGCCAGGTACTGGGACACGGCGAGCAGACCGGCCCGGTCCGCGCCGGTGGTGACCCGGGACACGGCGGCGCCGCGCGCCTGCCCGACCAGCCCGGCGAGCAGCCCCTGCACGGCCAGGACGGCGGTGGCCGTGGCCGCGTAGTCGGCGGCCAGACCGCGCGGGCTGCCGTCGCGCCGGCCGTGGACGGCCATCACGCCGGTGGCGGCCTGGACCGTGGCCTCGTCGACGAGACCGCTGCCGGGGCCGCCCCAGGTGACGCTCGCGCGGACGGGCTCGAAGCCCGCGCCGGTGAGGGTGACGGGGCCGGCGGGATCCGGCTGCCCTGCCGGATCCTCCCGGGCGCCGAGCAGCCGCAGGCGGTCGGCGACGAGACCCGCGAGCTGCGGGGGCCCCGAGGGGTCGGGGCGCGGTGCCCCGCAGCGCAGGGTGTCGAGCGGCCGGACCGTCTGCGTGCTTGCCGGGGACGCCATGCCTCTCCTCTACCGGCGGGACGGGGGCCGTCGCCGAGGTCGTACGGAAACGCGGGAACGCGTATGCGGGAACCCGGGAGCGTCCGCGCCCGACCAGTTCCACGGACAGACAGTCGGACAGGCGTTCCCAGGAGTTCCCGGCCCTTCCCGGGAGCTCGCGGGACCGCCGGAGGACTCCCATTTCGGCCTCGCCGGGAGACTCCCGGGAACAAGGAGGAACGCAGTGACGGTGGCGGAGTTGACCGGGACGGCGGAGTTGAGGGACCGGGTCGACCGGTTCGTCCGCACGCGGGTGGTCCCGTACGAGCCGGTGCTCGACGCCGGCGGCCCGGCGGCCGCGGCCGCCCTGGCCGAACTGCGCGACCGGGCCCGGGAGGAGGGGCTATGGGCCCTGCCCCTTCCGGCCGAACGGGGCGGCGGAGGGCTGTCGTTCGCCGCGTACGCGCAGCTGGCGGAGGCCGAGGGCGCCAGCGACCACGGGCCCGCCGCACTGGGCTCGGCCCCGTACCTCGACGTCACGATGCTGGAGCGGCACGCCACGGACCGCGTCCGCGAGGAGTACCTGGCGCCGCTGGTCGCCGGCACGATGCGCACCTGCTACGCGATGACCGAGCCGGACGCCCCCGGCACCGATCCCCTCTCGACCGGCACCCGGGCCGAGCTCCTGCCAGACGGCAGCTGGCGGATCACCGGCCGCAAGTGGTTCACCTCCGGCGCGGCCGCCGCCGACCTGGTGACGGTACTGGCCCGCACCGGCGGCCGGCCCGGGGACCGCGAGGGGCTCTCCCTGTTCCTCGTCCCCACCGGCGCCCCCGGCTTCCGGGTCGTCCGCGAGCTCCCGGTCCTCGGTGCGGCGGGCCAGTACGAGATCGAACTCGACCGGGTCGGCGTGCCCGGCGACCATCTGATCGGCGCCCCCGGGGAAGCCCTGTCCGTCGCGGGCGAACGGCTGGCCCTCGGCCGCACCCTGCGCTGCCTGCGCTGGCTCGGCCAGGCCCGCCGGGCCTTCGACCTGATGTGTGCGCGGGCCGCCGAGCGCCACGGCTCCCGCGGTCCGCTCGCCGAGCACCAGCTCGTCCAGCAGCACGTCTTCGACGCCCTGCTCGCCCTGCGCACCACCCGGCCCCTGGTGCACGAGGCGGTGGCGCTGATCGCCGCCGGGCAGGACGCCCGCACCGAGGTGGGGCTCGCCAAGGTGGCCGCCGCGCGCATGCTCCAGCAGGTCACCGACTCCGCCATCCAGGTCCACGGCGCGGCGGGGCTCGGCCCGGACACCCCGCTGCCGGGCCTCTTCCGCGGCGGGCGGGCCGCCCGCATCCTGGACGGCCCCGACGAACTCCACATCACCTCCGTCGCCCGCAGGGTCCTGCGCGGCTACGAGCCGGGGGCCCGGACCGGCGCTACAAGCGGGTGAGGTCGACGAGTCCGGTCAGCGACGCCAGTCCCAGGGCCAGGAAGAAGTCGCCCCAGATCAGCTCGTGCCGCACGGCCAGGCCCTTGTCGGCGTCGTAGCAGCCGTCCAGCAGCATGCCTGCCGGGCGGCGGCCGCCCGGGCCCGTCAGATGGGCCCCGGCCAGTCGGCTCAGGACCGCGGCACCCCGGCGGGAGCAGGCCGTCGACCACGCCGCGGGCACGCGGGCGAGCTTCAGCAGGGCCACCGCGCCGATCGCGGCGGCCGAGGAGTCGAGCGGGCCGTCCGGATCGTGGGCTCCGGCCGGGGGAACCAGCCGGTCCCCGCTCAACACCCCCTCCTGCGCCAGCAGTTGTCCGGCGGCGTCGATGAGCCGTTGCCGCCCGTGTACGGCGACCCGCGGGTCCAGGAGGGCGTCCGCGACCGCGAGGAGCAGCCAGGCGGAGCCGCGGCTCCATCCGGGCCGCGGCTCCTCGCACGGCTGCCAGCTTCCGTCCCAGCCGTCGAACCGCCAGGCGGGCGGCTGCCGTCGGCCCGGCCGGCCCAGGCAGAGGTCGAGGTGCCGGTGCAGATGTGCGGCCGCGACGGCCGCCCCGGCGGGGCCGGCCTCGGCCAGCAGGGGCACCGTCCCGGGTACGCCGTCCACGCGGGCCAGCATCCGGGGCCCGCCGAAGGCGTCGCCCCAGGGGACGATCCCGGTCACGGGGTCGTGGGCCGCGAGGCAGGCCTTGGCGGCCTGCGCCCGCAGTGCGGCGGCTTCGCCGTCGTCCTCGGCCAGAGCGGTCGCGTACCAGAAGATCAGGCCGCGGGTCGCGGTGTCGGCCTCCGTCCAGGGCGCGAGGCGGGCCGTGCACGCGGCGGCGGCGCGCCGGTCGGCCTCCTCCCCGGTGTGGCGGGCCCGCAGCCACAGCAGTCCGGCCCAGAAGCCGCCGGCCCACGAGCCGCGGCCGGTCGTCGTCCACGTCCCGTCCGCGGGATCGGCGTACAGCGGGAAACGGGAGCCCACCTGCGCCGCGGTCACCGCGGCCCGTTCCAGCACGGCCGCCAGGGCGCGGCCGGCCCGGTCGCCGCGGCTCACTCGCCGGCCTCCCCCTGCTCGGCGCGGCTGCGCCGGTCCCGCCGGGCCCACAGGAACGCGACCGCCGCCGCCGCGGTGAACTCCGCCGCCACCAGCAGCCACCCGGCCCCGTACCGGCCCTGCCCGGCCAGCAGCCCGAACGCGGGCGGCCCCACGGCGAATCCGGCGAAGAACCCCGCCGCGACCAGAGCCGAATCCTGCCCGGCCCGCCCCGGCGCGGCCCGCTGCAGGACCAGCACCATGGACACGGCGTTGCCGGACACGGCGAACACGCCCACCGCCACCGCCCCCGCCCACACCAGGGGTCCCGCCTGCTGCGCAGCTCCCAGCAGCACGGCCGCCCCCACGGCCCCGCAGGCGAGCCGCGCCGGGAGCCGTTCGGCGCGCCCCGGGCGGGCCGCTCCGGACCAGCCCACCCGGCCGGCGATCCCCGCCGCGCCGAGGACGGCCACGAGCGCGCCGGCCGCGGTCGGGCCGAGGCCCAGCCGCTGCACGCCGTAGAGGGCCAGGTACGTGTTGATCGACGCGATGCCGGCGCCGAGGAAGAGCGAGAAGGCGGCCAGCCAGGCCACCATGCCCCGCGCGGCGAGCACCGTCCGGGAGGGGGGCGGGGCCGGCGGCGCATCGGCCGGCAGGGACCGCAGCGCCCAGAGGGCCGCGAGCAGCGCACCGCCGGAGGCCGTCCACACCGCGGCCCGCCACCCGGCGGCGCCGGCCAGGGCCGTGAGCGGCAGCCCGGCCGCGAAGGCTCCGAGCTGCACCCCGGACTGCTTCAGGCCGGTCACCGCGCCGCGCCGGGCAGCCGGTACGGCGGCCAGGACCGCCTTGTTGGTGGCGGGGTTGGCGAGGGCCTGCGGTACGCCGCCCAGCGCGACCGCGCCGAGCAGCAGGCCGGCGCCCGGTGCTGCCCCGATGAGGGCGAGGGCGGCTGCGGAGAGGAGCAGCAGCAGGACCAGGGAGCGCCGCGGGCCGATCCGGTCCACGATCCGGCCGCCCGCCGGGGACAGGAGGGCGGCCACGGCGAAACCGGTCGTGGTCGTCAGCCCCAGCACCCCCGGCGAGACGCCCGGGTCGGCCACCAGTCGTGGCCCCAGCGCCCCGAGCAGGAACAGCTGCAGCATCGAGAACGCCATGGCGCAGGTGAGGAGCGCGGTCAGCCACCGGTCCGACCGGCCCGCCGAACGCGGCGGCGCCGCCGTCAACTGTGCTGCCACAGGGGTCTCCCTTCCCGGAGGGTGCACAACCCGCCCGACTCGCCAGTCAGTCGGACGGCCGGGCCCTGCGGTTCCCGTCTTCGGGCTGTGCCGTGCGCCACATCGCAGCAGGAGCCTGTCACGCCAAGTCGGCGAACGCTTACCGGACATGAGGACTTGTCATGAAGTGCGCACCCCCCTGCCCGGCGCGCAGACCCGGTGCGAAGATGAACGCGCCATGAAGCCGGGCCACTGTTCGAGAGCCGCACGGGCTGCGATGTTCGCAGTCGTCTGTGTGCTGCTCGCGGCCACCGGCCACCTCCTGATGTCGGGTACGGCCGTGCCCTGGTGGGCGCTGCCCCCGGCCTGGGCCGGGACCGCGGCAGCGGCCTGGGCCCTGGCGGGCCGCGAACGCGGGCTGTTCGCCGTCACCACCGCGACGGTGGCCGTACAGGCCGTCCTCCACGGTGCGTTCTCCCTGGTCCAGTCGCTGCTCCACCCGTCCCTGCGGGCCGGGACCTCCTTCGCCCGGCAGTGGGCCGCGTACCTCACCTGCGGCGCAGGCGCGGGAGCCGGGACGTCCGGCGGCGAGGCCCGGAGGATCCTCGACGGGGCGGGACTCGGCACGCTCGTGGACCGGCCGCCGCCCGGCACCACCGCCGTGGGCGCCCACGCGCACCACGCCCTGAACGACATGGCCTCCATGGGCTCCACGGCGTCCATGGCGTCCGGCCACGACACGGCCGGCATGGCCGATGCGGTGGGCATGGCCGGCATGCCGGGCCCGGCCGGTATGGCGGGCCCAACCGGTATGGCGGGGGCCATGGCCGGCATGTCGCCGACGGGGATGCTGGCCGCGCACCTGCTCGCCGCCGTGCTGTGCGGGCTCTGGCTCGCCTACGCGGAGCAGGCCGCCTTCCGCGCCCTGCGCGCCCTCGCCGGACGGCTCTGGGCGCCCCTGCGCGTGCTGTTCGGCCTCCTCGCGCCGACACCGCACCGCCCCCGCGTCCACGTCCGGCGGACCCGCCGCGACCGGACGCTGCGGACGTTCCTCCTCGTCCACGCCCTCACCTCACGGGGTCCGCCGACGGGAACCGCTGTCCTGTGACAGCCGGCTCCCCGAGCGCACGCTGACGGCTCCGCTCCGTCGCGCCTCGGGCATCGGCCATGCCCTCCGGCAGGCCGTACCCCCCTTCACCGGCCCCGCCGTACGCGGGACCGGAACTCCTTTTGCCCGTAAGGACCTTGTGGCGATGACTCCTGCCCTGCCCACCCAGCTCCGTCCTGCCGGCCGCACGCCGTCGTCCCGGCACACCCCGGACTCCGACGCGGACGTGACCCGGCTGGCCCTCGAAGCCCGCGACGGCGACCCGGCCAAGGCCGACCGCTTCGTGCGCGCACTCCACCGCGATGTGTGGCGCTACGTGGCCTACCTCAGCGCCGACCCGCAGGCCGCCGACGACCTCACCCAGGACGTCTTCCTGCGCGCGCTGGCCGCCCTGCCCCGGTTCGAGGGCCGCTCCTCGGCCCGGACCTGGCTGCTGTCGATCGCCCGCCGCACCGTGGTGGACAGCCTCCGCCACGCCGCCGCCCGCCCCCGCCTGTCGAGCCGGCACGACTGGCAGACGGCGGCGGAGCAGAGCCAGCCGTACGGCGTCCCCGGCTTCGAGGACGGCATCGCCCTGGCGGAACTCCTGGCCGGCATACCGGCCGAACGGCGGGAGGCATTCGTCCTCACGCAGTTGCTGGGTCTGAACTACGCCGAGGCGGCGACCGCGGCCGGCTGCCCGGTGGGCACCGTCCGCTCCCGCGTGGCCCGGGCCCGCCTCGCGCTCGTGGCCGTCCTGACGGCCCCCGAGCCGGATCCGGCCCCGGACGGGCCCGGCACCGGCACCCCTCCCCGGCAGGGCCGGAGCGCCGGGAGAGCACCCCGCACCTCCCGCGGACACCGCCTCGCGGCCACACCCGCCTGACTCGGCCGCGACGTCAGGGGCGGCGGTGCCGGGGCGCGCCGCCGCTCCGCCCCGTGGGATGATCCGTTCCGTCTGCGCGGGGCGGACGGTGGGGCAAACAGGGGGCTTGCGAAGGTGTGGGACCGGCTGCGGTATTGGTTCGACGCCACCATGGACCGGGGCGTCTCCGCGCTCATGGCGTGGCTGGCCCTCGCCTCGGTCTCCCTGATCACCGTGATCACCGCCCTGGTGGTGCTGCTCACCGAGGAGGACACCGAGGCCAACGGCGGCTGGGCCGGCGTGGCCTGGATGAGCATGCTGCGCACGCTCGACCCCGGCACCATGGGCGGTGACACCGGCGGCCCGGTGTTCCTCGCGCTGATGCTGGCCGCCACCCTCGGCGGGATCTTCATCGTCAGCGCGCTCATCGGCGTGCTGACCACCGGGCTCGACGCCAGGATCCAGCGGCTGCGCAAGGGCCGTTCGCGCATCATCGAACGCGGCCACACCATCCTGCTCGGCTGGTCGGAGCAGGTGTTCACGGTGGTCGCCGAGCTGGTCGAGGCCAACCAGAGCGAGCGCAGGTCCTGCGTGGTCGTCCTCGCCGACCGGGACAAGGTCGACATGGAGGAGCAGCTCCGCCTGCGCGTGCCCGACACCGGTCAGACCCGCATCATCTGCCGCTCGGGCAACCCGCTCAAACGGGACGACCTGGAGCTGGTGAGCCCCGACACCGCCAAAGCGATCATGGTGCTGCCCCCGGTGGGCGACGACCGCGACACCAACGTCATCAAGACGCTGCTCCTGCTGAACAACCGGGTGTGGACCGGCACCCGGCCCCACGTCGTGGCCGCGGTGCAGGATTCCGACAACCTCGCGGTGGCCCGCCTCGCGGCCGGCGACACCGGCCTGGTCATCGACGCCGACGACTTCGCCGTACGGCTCGTCGTGCAGTCGCACCGGCAGACCGGCCTGTCCACCGTGTGCGACGAACTGCTCAGCTTCTTCGGCAACGAGATCTACATACGCCGCGAGCCGGCGCTGGCCGGCTGCACGTACGGCGAGGCCCTCGACCGCTACGAACTGGGCGTCCCCATCGGGGTGCAGGGCCCGGACGGCCGGACGCTGGTCAACCCCGCGATGGACACACCGATCGGCCCCGACGACAGCATGATCGTGATCGCGGAGGACGACCTCCTCATCAAGCTGACCGACGACACGCCCGCCGTCGTCGACGCGGCGGTGGTCTCCACACCGAGCCGGCGGGCGGTCCCGGACCGGACCCTGATGATCGGCTGGAACTCCCGCGCGCCGAAGATCATCAGGCTGCTGGACCAGCTGGTCAGGCCGGGCTCGATCATCGACGTCGCCGCGCCCCGCCGCCCGGACGAGGCCCTGGAGGCCGGACGCGACAACCTCACGGTGGGGTACAAGGCCTGCGACCCGACCGTCCGGCGGTCGCTCGAAGCGCTGGACCTCGGCACGTACCAGCACATCATCGTCCTCTCGGACGAGAGCATCGACCCGGACCTCGCCGACGACCGGACCCTGGTGACGCTCCTGCACCTGCGCGACATCGAGGTCAGCCTCGGCGACCCGTACTCGATCGTCACGGAGATGAACGACGACAGCAACCGGGAGGTGGCCCAGGTCACCAAGGCCGACGACTTCATCGTCAGCACCAAGCTGATCTGCCTGCTGCTGACCCAACTCGCCGAGAACGGCGACCTGCACGCGGTCCTCGCCGACCTCTTCGACCCCGCCGGATCCGAGATCTACCTCAAGCCCGCCGGCGACTACCTGCGTACGGGGACCGAGGCGAACTTCGCCACCGTCGTGGAGGCCGCCCGGCGCCGGGGCGAGACCGCGATCGGCTACCGGATCGCCGGCGACGGCGACAGGGCCCCGCGCTACGGCGTCCGCCTGAACCCGTCCAGGACCCTGCCGCTGACCCTGGACGAAGCCGACCACGTCATCGTCCTGGCCGAGAACTGACCCTGCCCCCGGGTCAGGGACGGAAGACCTCGCTCATCTCTCCCGGCTCGGTCTCCAGCACCTCGCGGTCCACCGTCAGCATGACGAGGAAGAACACCCCGCCCACCAGGAGGAGACCGGCCACGACCACGACGGAGACCAGGGCCTCCCTCGGGGAGACCAGCACGAACAGCGCGACGAGCGTCCACACCAGCGCCGAGACCGCGACCGGCAGCTCGAGACGTCCGAGGTCGAACGCGCCCTTCTTGCGGTCCAGCCGCCCGCGCACCGCCAGGTAGAGGATGATCGTCGCGCCGTAGATGAGCGCCGGGAGGATCGTCGATGCCGTGATCAGCTCCAGCAGCGCGGCGCCCGGCAGCGCGACCATCAGGACCACCCCGAGCACGAAGATCAGGACGGTCGCCGGGACCGGCGTCCGCGTCCGCGGGCTGACCCGCCGCATCAGCCGGTGGGCCGGGAAGCGCCCGTCGCGCGCCATCGCGAAGACGAGGCGCGCGCACGCCGCCATCGCCACGACCCCGGCGCCGAAGAACGCGAACGTGATGGCGACCAGCAGCACCCGCTCCATGACCGGACCGAGCTGGTCCCGCATGATCGCCGCGACCGGTGAGCCGCTGGCGGAGATCCGGGGAACGTCCTCGATCGCGACGGTGAGCGCGATCAGGAACAGCATGCCGAGGACCGCGGCCGCCACGACCGATCCCACGATCGCGCGCGGAACGGTGCGGTGCGCGTCCTTGGCCTCTTCTGCCAGGTTCGCCGCGGAGTCGAAGCCGACCAGAGTGGCCAGGCCCATGATCATGGCGAGCATGAGGCCGCCGCCGACGGCGAAGTAGTCGGGGGCGTGCGCGGCGATCCCGCGCGAGGTGAGGTTGCCCGCCGCTCCGTCCCCGGTCACCAGCACGGCGACGGCCAGCGCGATCGACACCACCACGACCAGGGCCACTTCCACCCCGACGGCCGCCGTGTTGATGATGCTGACGATGCGGGTGGAGACGATGGCGAGCACGGTCTGGACGAGCAGCACCACGAGCGTGATCACCCGTGCGGCGTCCTCGTCGGGCCCCATCCCGACGAGCGGCATGAACGCCTGGCTCGCCAGCGCATTGTCGATGGCCACCACGGCGACCGCCAGGAAGCAGAAGGAGAGCCAGCCGAAGCCCCAGCCGACCTTCGGGGTGGCCAGCCGCGAGGCCCACTGGTACGAGGAGCCGCTGAGCGGAATGCGGGCCGCGAACTGCGCGACCACCAGAGCCACCAGGATCTGGCCCGCACCCGCGACCGGCCACAGCCAGATCCCGACCGGCCCGGCGGTCCTCAGCACGTCGTCGTACGTCCCGAAGATGCCGACCGCGACCGAGATGAAGGCGAACGAGATCGCGAACACCTGGAAGGAGCCGAGGCTCCGCTTCAGCTCCTGGCGGTAGCCCCCGAGCTCGACGGAATCCGCGTCGTCCGCGCCGCCGTCGCCGCCCTCGCCGTTCCGGGGGTCCGTCGGAGCCTGCGCCACGTCGGCCACCTCGCCTCTCCTCGGCCGCTCCGGTTCCGTGGGCAGCGGCAGGGCCCCGCCCAGTGTCCTCTTCCCGGGCGCCGCCCCATGCCCCGGCGGCCGACGTACACGACCGACCGCCCGAATGGACGCGGCCGGAGGCAGCCGTGTCCGTGGCCGTCGTGGCCGATGTGAGGAACGCGACCCTCCGAAGGGCGGATCTTGACGCTTTCCTGACGCTCTCGCCGCGGCTCGCGCGATCCGGCCTGCTTACGCTGGCTCGGCCGTACGAGAACGGCCGGATTTCCACCGTCAGCGAGCAGCCCAGGAGCACCCATGGCCACCACGACCGACACACGGAGCAGCAGGCTCCGTGCGTGGATGCTGGAAGGGCTGTCCGACATGGGCAAGGGCCAGCCGTCCCGGCCGAAGGAAGCGGAGCCCGCAACCGGCCACGAGGGCCAGCCCTGGTACCGGGTGATGTGCCTGACCGGTGTCGACTACTTCTCGACCCTCGGCTACCAGCCCGGTATCGCCGCGCTGGCCGCCGGGCTGCTCTCCCCCGTCGCCACGATCGTGCTCGTGATCGTCACGCTGGCGGGGGCGCTGCCCGTGTACCGCCGGGTGGCGCAGGAGAGTCCGCACGGCGAGGGTTCGATCGCCATGCTCTCGCGGCTGCTCTCCTTCTGGAAGGGCAAGCTCTTCGTCCTCACGCTGCTGGGCTTCGCCGCGACCGACTTCCTGATCACCATCACCCTGTCGGCCGCCGACGCATCGACCCACCTGGTGGAGAACCCGCACCTGGAGTCGGCCCTGCACGACAAACAGGTGCTGATCACCCTCATCCTGGTCGCCCTGCTCGGCGCGGTGTTCCTGAAGGGCTTCCTGGAGGCGATCGGCGTCGCCGTGGCGCTCGTCGGGATCTACCTCGCGCTGAACGTGGTCGTCGTGGTCAACGGCCTGTGGCACGTGATCACCGCGGGCCACGTCGTCACCGACTGGGCGGCCGCCCTGACCGCCGAGCACGGCAACGTGTTCGTCATGATCGGTGTCGCGCTGCTCGTCTTCCCCAAGCTGGCGCTCGGTCTGTCCGGCTTCGAGACGGGCGTGGCGGTGATGCCGCACGTGAAGGGAGAGCCCGGGGACAGCGAGACCAGCCCCGCCGGCCGGATCCGGGACACCAGGAAGCTCCTGACCACGGCCGCCCTGATCATGAGCGTGTTCCTGATCTCCACGAGCTTCATCACCACCGTCCTCATCCCGCACCAGGAGTTCGAGTCCGGCGGCAAGGCCAACGGCCGCGCGCTCGCGTACCTGGCCCACGAATACCTCGGCAACACCTTCGGCACCGTCTACGACGTCTCGACCATCTGCATCCTGTGGTTCGCCGGCGCCTCCGCCATGGCCGGACTGCTCAACCTGATGCCGCGCTACCTGCCCAAGTACGGCATGGCCCCCCACTGGGCCCGGGCCGTACGCCCCATGGTCATCGTCTTCACCCTCGTCGCCTTCCTGGTGACGTGGATCTTCGACGCCGACGTCGACGCCCAGGGCGGCGCGTACGCAACCGGTGTCCTGGTGCTCATCTGCTCGGCCGCCATCGCCGTGACCATCTCGGCCCGCAAGGCCGGGCAGCGGGGCTGGTCGATCGGGTTCGGCGTCATCTCCGCCGTCTTCCTCTACACCACCGTGGTCAACGTCATCGAGCGCCCGGACGGCGTGAAGATCGGCGCCTGCTTCATCGCGGGCATCATCCTCGTCTCGCTCCTGTCGCGCCTCGGCCGCGCCTTCGAGCTGCGCGTCACGCACGTCGAGCTCGACGACATGGCCGAGCGGTTCGTCCAGGACATCGCCCGCCGTACGCCCCGGTTCATCGCCAACGAGCCGGACCAGCGGGACGTGGCCGAGTACCGCGAGAAGAGCGAGCAGATCCGCGCCGACAACGACATTCCCTCGACGGAGGACTTCGTCTTCGTCGAGGTGACGGTCACCGACCCGTCCGAGTTCGAGGCCGGGCTGACCGTCCGCGGCGAGGTCCTCCACGACCGCTTCCGCGTGCTCACCGTGGAGAGCTCTTCGGTCCCCAACGCCCTCGCAGCCCTCCTCCTGCACGCCCGCGACCTCACGGGCGTCCGCCCGCACATCTACTTCGAGTGGACCGAGGGCAATCCGTTCGCCAACTTCCTCCGCTTCTTCCTCTTCGGCCAGGGCGAGATCGCCCCGGTCACCCGCGAGGTCCTGCGCGAAGCCGAACCCGACCGCGACCGCCGCCCCCGCGTCCACGTCGGCTGAGCCTCGGTTAGGCTTGCCTTGCTTGGCGTGCGGGCGGGCAGGTTCGGGTCCCGGTGGCGCCGGTGGCACCCATAGGACGGAACGGGCAGAGGCAGGCGCAGGTGAGAGACCGTGAGCGCGCTCATGTACGTCGTGCGCCCGGCTGGGGCCGCACGCCGATGCCGGTGACGGGTGTCCCGGGTTCCGGCCCGGTGCTCGGGACGAGGCGTCGTGGATAGGATCGTGCTCACTGCCGGGGCCCTGTACTTCATCGTCCTGCTCCGCGCCGGAGGGACGTTCGCAGTCGGGTGGCTCGCGGGCGCCGGTGCCCGGCGCAGCAGGTTCGCCGAGCGGACCTCCTCGGCGAAGTTCCGGCGCGCCGAGCGGGCGATCCAGCGGTGGGGCGCGCCGGTGGTGGCCGTCTCCTTCCTGACCGTCGGTTTCCAGACCGCCGCCAATTTCATCGCGGGCAGCATGCGGATGCCGTTGTCGCGCTACCTCCCCGCCCTGTTCCTGGGCGGAGCGGCCTGGGCGCTGATCTACGCGACCGCGGGGCTCGGCGTGTTCGAAGTGCTGGGGAGGCTGTTCGCCGAGCGGACGGCCGTCGGGGTGTCCGGCGTGGTCGTTCTCGCCCTGGTCGGGTGCGGGGTGGTGGTGTACCGCCGCAGGAGGGCTGCCGCACTGTCCCCCGGTGACACCGTGGCCGAGGAATCGTGAGGGACGGTGGACAGGCCTGTGCCGGCTCTGCCTTCCCGGTGGGGCAGAGCCGGCGTGGGCCGGTCTCGGGTGGTTACCCCTTTCGGGGGGACGGGAGTTGTTGGGTGATGCAGTGGATTCCTGCATCGCCGGTGGCCAGGGTGGCGGCCTCGACGCCTACCACGCGGTGGTGCGGGAAGGCCTTGGCGGCCGCTTCCAGGGCCTCGGCGTCCCTGCCCGTGCCGGCCAGCGGCATGATCACCCCGCCGTTGGCGATGTAGAAGTTCATGTAGTTCACGACGGCGTCCTGGCCGTGGACGCGTACGGGCTGCTGCGGGGGCAGTTCGAGGATCTCCAGGCTCCGGCCGGCCGCGTCGGTGGCGGCTTCCAGGACGGCGCGGTTGGCCTTGAGACGGGCGTGGTCGGGGCGCGCGGGGTCACCGCACGCCTCCACCAGGACGCGGCCGGGCCCGATGAACTGGCACACGTGGTCGACGTGTCCGTCGGTGTCGCCGGCGAGGTGGCCGTACGGCAGCCAGATCACCTTGGTGGCGCCGAGCAGGGCCTCGAACTCGGCCTCGACGTCGGCCCGGCCGAGCCGAGGGTTGCGGTTGGCGTTCAGGACGCACTGCTCGGTGGCGATCAGGGTGCCTTCGCCGTCCACGCTGATGGCTCCGCCTTCGAGCACCGTCATGGTCGCCCGCCGCTCGAGGCCCAGGACGGGGAGCAGGCGCTCGGTGATCCTGTCGTCCTGGGCGTACGGGTGGAACCGTTCGCCGAAGGAGTTGTAGCGGAAGTCCACGCCGACCCGGCCCTGCGGGCCGTGGACCACGATGGGTCCGGTCGCGCGGAGCCAGGCGTCGTCCATGGGTACTTCCACGATGGTGACGTCGACCTCGCACAGGGCCCGCACGCGCTCGGCCCGGCCGGGCAGGACGAGCACGATCACCGGCTCGAACGCCGCGATGGCCCGGACGACCTCCGCGTACTCCCGCTCGACGGAGCCGAAGCTGTCGCCCCACAGCGACTCGTGCGGCGGCCAGGCCAGCATGCAGGCCTCGTGGGGTTCCCACTCGGCCGGCATCAGGTAGCCGGTCATGGCGTCCCCTCCGGAAGGGGGAAGGACGCCACGGCCTCCTCGGCGGCGGTCCAGTCGCCGGCGAAGCGCTCGGCGAGGACGTGCAGCCACCGCTCCATGCCGAAGGCCACGCAGGAGGTGTGGGCCTCTTCGCCCGCGTACGTGATGCCGGCGCGCTCGCCGAAGAAGTTGCGGTGGTAGTTGACGGAGGCGATCGCGAGGCCGCCGTCGGCGACGAACTCCTCCTTGGTGGGGAAGAGCCGCTGCATCACGGCCCGTGAGCCGTTGGCGTCGAAGAACGGGTCCGTGGCGACCTCGGTCGTGAGCTCGATGCCCAGGTGGGCCGCGAAGTCGAGGACGAGGCCCTTGTGGGCGGTGAGGTGGCCCTTGACCGTCTCCGCGTCGCCGACGGCGATGATCTCGCGCATCGTGAAGCCGTGCAGGCGGCGCAGGCCCTCGTAGTGCGTCTCGCGCCGGAAGCACTGCGCGATGGTGGTGAACCGGACCGGCTCGTCGAGCCGGCTGCCCGCCAGGGACAGGTAGGCGTTGTAGCAGGCGGCCGAGGGCAGGACCAGGCCGGCCTCGGCGAGCTGGTGGCCGCCGAGGGTGGTGCCGGGCTCCGCGGGGTGCGTGGGCAGGTCGGCGATCGCGTCCGTGTTGACCGCTGCCGCGGCGAGCACGAGGTGCGGGAAGTTGGTGAAGTAGTCGAAGCGCGCCAGGTCGGCGACCGGGATCAGCGGCGGGTAGAGGACCTGGGCGGCGCCGGCCGCGGCGGCCCAGCCGGTGAACACGCCGTCGAGCGCGGCCCGGAGGCGGACGGCCTCGGGGCCGAGCGTGACGAGGCCGCCGGTGACGTCGACGGGGGCGCGCAGGCCCGGGTGGTCAGGCGTGTGCATGGCCTGCACCTTCCGTGAGCAGCGCGTTGATGCGCTCCAGCGTGCGGAAGTTGTTGACGTCCGTCGTGGCCAGGTCGACGGGCTCGCCGGTCAGTTCCTCGATGAGCAGGAGGAACTCGACGAAGGCCAGCGAGTCGAGGATCCGGGCCTCGATGAGGTCGCGGTCCCAGGCGATGGTGTCGACGGAGGCGTTGAGCTTGCGGAGGAAGGCGAGGACGGTGTCCATGGACGGGTGCGCCGCGGTCGTGTTCTCACGCGCTGACATGGTCGGTCCCCCAAGAGGTGCTGAAGATCTCACTGGCGACGAAGAACCGGTCGACCCGGGCCATGAGCTTGACGTGGAACGCCTCGCGCACCGGGTGCGACAGGGCCTCGCGCCGGACCGCGAGGGGGTTCGCGACACCGCAGTCCCGGAAGATCTGCGGGTTGTAGAGGCTGCGCACGGAGTACGTCATGTAGTCCTTGACGTACTTCTCGATCTCCTCGCGGCGGTCCGGGTCGGCGGCCAGGGCCCGGTCGTAGAGGCGCTTGACGAGCTGCTTGCCGAAGGCGACGTGGCGGCTCTCGTCGTGGTGGTGTGCCGCGTGGATCTCGCGGAGGATGTCCGGGATCAGCGGGTCCTTGCCCATGCGGCTGTTGTAGTAGTCGAAGATCTCCTCGAAGATCAGGATCCGGGAGAAGACGATCACGTCGTCCCACAGGTTCCCGAAGCCCTCGCGGCGGAGCGGGGAGGCGGCCTCCGGGTAGATGCCGCCGGTGTAGCGGTGGCAGAACTCTGCGAAGAACCACATGTGGGCGTTCTCTTCGCCGATGAAGTGGTGCAGGTACTCGTTGTACTCGGCGAAGTCGGGCGTGTGGATGCGCTTCGCGACCTCGATCATCAGCTCGCGGATGCCGTGGACGTGCAGGCTGAAGAAGTTGACCGTCTCGTAGCGGGCCAGTGCCTTCAGCGTCTTGTCGTCATCGATCAGGCCGGTGCCGGAGACGGTGAGGTAGTCGGGGTTCATCCACCACTGGTCCTCGGGCACGGTGTCGGGCCAGGTGAACTTGGTGTACGGGTTGTAGTACTCGTCACGCGACTTCTCGGAGAGGCGCGCGAGCATGGTGCTGAAGCCGGAATCGTCCATGGTGCTGCGTTCTTTCGGGTGGGTACTGGTACGGGTTCGGCCGCCCGGGTGGCGGCCTCGGTCATGCGGCGGAGTCGGCCAGCGCGACGAGCGAGCGCTCCAGTTCGCGCAGGAAGGACTCCATGCGGTCCTCGGTGACGTGCCGGATGTCGCAGGTCAGGGAGAACTCGAGGTAGGCGCGGCCGTGCTCGCCGGCTTCGCCTGCGTCTTCCCCTCCGTCTTCCCCTCCGTGTTCCTCTCCGTCGTCGACGATGAGGTAGAAGGGCTCCTGCTCGGTGACCGGGAGCCAGGTGAGGACGGTGTCGGGCAGCAGGTCGGCGGCTGGGGCGTCCCGTCGTACGGCTGCGTCCGCGGGCAGGGTGCGCCGGTCGTTGATGCAGTAGGAGAAGCTCAGCGGTGCCTCCGGGCCGCCGCCCAGTTCGGCGAGGAGCCGGTTCATGCTGTAGGCGTCGCACCCGGACTTCTGGAAGGCGGTGATGGCGGACAGCCAGGACCGTTTGACCGCCTGGAGCAGGTCGGCGCCCGTGAGGTCCACCGAGAAGTAGCTCTCCTGCATCATCGTGGCGACGGTGGTGCGGCTGTCCCGGCCGAAGCGCTGCGAGCTCGTGAGGTGGAGGTCGATGCGGTCGCTTCCGGTCAGGTCGCGCAGCAGCAGGGCCGCCGCGCCGACGATGACCCCCGCGATGCTCAGGCCGGTGTCCTCCGCGATGCGGGCGGCGGCGTGTTGGGCGGCCCGCGAGCGGAGGGCCGCCTGCCGGTAGGCCGACTCGTCGGGGAGGTCCGCGACCGCGGGAGGCAGCCCGAGGGGCGGCCGGTCGCGGTAGAGCGAGGCCACGTGGGCCAGGGTGCGGTCGCGCCTGCGGATGCCGTCGGGCGACTCCTGCCACTGGGTCAGGCCCACCGAGGTCATCGTGCCGGGCGGCAGCGGAGGCAGCGTACGGCCGCCTCGGAAGTACGCGGCGACCTCCTCGGCCAGGTACTGGAGGGCGTACCAGTCGACCGCCATGTGCGAGAAGACGTACACCCCGCCCCACACCCGGCCCTCGGTGACCAGGAGCACCAGGCGCAGCGGCAGTTCGTCTGCGAAGGAGAACCGCCTGGTGGCGAAGAACCCCTCGAGGGCGGCGATCTCCTCGCCCTCGGCCGTCGGCGTGTCCACGAACTCGACGGGCAACTCGCCCTCGGCCAGGACGCGTTGTATGACGCGGCCGTCGGGCTTCCGTGGGAAGACCGAGCGCAGCGCCTCGTGGCGCGAGAGGAAGAACGAGAGCGCGTCGAGGCACTCGTCCTCGGTGGGGCGGACGGCGGGCGGTACGCGGAACGACTCGACCACGTTGTAGACGTGGTCGCGGGGCGCGGAGTTCTCGATCAGCGCCCAGATCTCCTGCTGGCTCCAGTTCAGCCCGGCTTCGACGGCACGCTCGCCCTTGAAGGGCGCGCGGCGGACCCGCGCGGGGAGGGGCTGTCCGCTGCGGTCACGGTCGCGATCGCGGTCGCGGTCGGCGTTCACGGGTGTGCTCACCTCGTCACCGTTCCCGTGTCGTCGCGGAAGACGTGCTGGAGCCGTTCGGTGGAGGCGTCTTCTCCGTAGGACGCCTGGTGGCCCTCGTTGGCGGTGACGAGGGCGGCCAGGACGTCCGGGTGGATTCCTGAGTGGTTGTCGCTGTCGAAGCCCGGCGAGGCGGGGTCGTGCAGTCGGGAGATCAATCCTTCGTCCTTCACTCACGCGGCGGCCCTCGTACGGGCGCCGCGGTGTCGGCTGGATCACGGGGATGCGCGGGGGCATGCGGGGATGCCGGGACGCGTGGGGGGATCCGGATCAATGGGGCGTGAATGGGGGTGCAAGGTGTCATGGGCTGCTGGTGGCAGCCGTACCTGTCCCACTCCCCTCGATGTCCGGTGCGAAGATCCTACGAGATGATCTAGTAATCAGCGCAAGCCTTCCGGCACACTTCCGATCAAGAAGAAATCCTGCCGTGCAGCCTTGACGTGCTTGGCAGTTGGCCGTATGAGCACACAGGAAGACGGAGCATGCAGAGTTCCCCGGCAAGCACCCTGCGGCGCGCCCACCGAGGTGTCGTCGGCACCTTCGCCCTGGTCGGCGTGGTGAACGGCATCCTGGCCGCCAGACTCCCGGGACTGGCAGCCAAGTTGGGCCTCGACACGGGCGATGTGGGGCTGGTCATCCTGTCCTGGGGCGTCGCGGCGACGCTGACCATGCAGTGCATGCGCTGGATCGTCGCGGCACTGGGGAACCGGGTGCTGCTGAGGATCGGCACACCGCTGGTCACGGTGTCCGTCGGGCTGATCGCCCTGAGCCCCTCGTTCCCGCTGCTGCTCGCCGCCGCCGCGGGGTTCGGCGTGACGTCCGGTGTGGCCGAGGCGATGATGAACGCGCAGGGCAGCCTGGTCGAACGGCGGTCCGGGCGGCCGCTGATGAACGGCTTCCACGCCGGGTGGAGCGCCGGCGCGGTGGCGGGCGGCCTCCTCGCCGTGCTGCTGGCCGCGCTGGACGTGCCGTACACCGCCTCGGTGCTGGGCGTCGCGGCCGTCGCCCTGCCGGCGGCCCTGGCGGTGGGCTGGGCGTACCTCGACGAGCCGGCCGAGGAGGAGGAGACCGAAGAGCGCCGCAACCTGCCCGGCATCATCTACCTGATCGGCGCCGTCGCCTTCATGGCCCTCCTCCTCGAAGGACTGGTGGCGGACTGGAGCGGCCTGCTCCTGACCCGTGAGCTGCACACGACGGAGGCGGTCGCCGCCCTCGCCTACCCCCTGTACGAGGTGGCCACGTTCACGGGGCGGCTCTTCGGTGACCGGCTGCGCCTGCGGTTCGGCACCCGCCCGCTCCTCGCGGCGGCCGGCACCACGACGGCCCTGGGCGTGCTCCTCGTGGTCGTGGCGCCTTCCGCGGCCTGGGCGATCGCCGGGTTCGGGCTGACCGGCCTGGCCGTCTGCATCGTGGTACCCCTGTGCATGTCGCTGGCCGGAGCGGTCGTCCCCGGCCGCTCCGACGCCGCCATCGCCCAGGTTTCGGCGATCGGTTACGCGGGCCTGCTCGTCGGCCCGGTGCTCATCGGCTTCGTCGCGGAGGCCGGCTCGCTGCGTACGGGTATCGCCACGGCCATCGGCGTCGCGCTGTTCATCACCGTCGCGGCGAGCCGGATCCCGTCCGGCCTGCCCGCCGGGTCGGCCCCGGAACCGAACCCGGCCGGTGCACCCGCCCCCGCCCCCGCATCGCTGAACCGCGGCGGCGGCAACTCCTGACCTCGCAGCCGGCGGATCGGCATCCGACCGGGTCGTAGTGGTGAGGACCTCCGCCCGCGTTCCAGAGCATCCGTTCCCCTCTCCTTCCTCGAAGGATGCGGGGCCAGGAGAACCAGCTACTGTGACGGCGCACCGGATTACTCGGGGAGGGTGACGGGATGGCAGCCAGCAATAGGTACGGCGCTCTGTGCGCCGCCGAGTTGTGCGCGACCTACGTACCGCCTGGTGGCGGCATTCTGGTCCGTGGCGAAAACGGCTGGCTTACCTATTGCCCCGACGATGACCCGGCCCTTGGCCCCCGCAGATTCTCGGCCAACCCCGATGAACGTGACCACGAGCCGATGGTCGCGTTCCTTCTTGCTCGCCTTGACGAGGAAGAGGCCACTGCCGGAGCCGCGGGTATCACCCACTGGCGGCATTGGCCGGCTCGCAGCCAGAGGGTCGTCGACGACCACGACGAGCTGGTTGTCGCCTGTCCGCTGCGGGTTGTTGCCGATCAGATCGCCACCTGGGGGCCGATGTCAGCCGTGGCGAACATCGAAGCCCGCCGTATGGTGCTGGATCAATACGAACAAGCCGCACTCGGCCCCGCACGCGACGCCCTCCGTCAGGCGGTACAGGCGCTGGTGATGGCCTACCGCGATCACGTGGACTACGACGTCTCATGGACTCTGCGCCAACAGCCGTAGTCCCCGCGCCCCCCAAGTCACGTGGACCGTGCAGTCGGCCAAGTGCGCTACGGGCAGAAAGCCGCCTTGCGGAGGCCGCGCGCTGCGCGTCGACACCGCAGTTGAAGCAGAAGGTGAGGGGCTGGTCCGGCGCTGCTGCGCTGCGAACGTCGGGCACTACCGACTGCTCACCGCAGCGTGGGCACGGCCACGTGGGATGCCCCGCCCTCGGGCCTTCGGCATGCGGCGGGGCATCCCGTCCTTGCCTCAGCAGCCCGTCTTCCGCGCCAGGTTCATGGCCACCTCGCGGATCACCGTGGCGCTGTGGTGGATCGCCGTGTCCCGATCCATGATGCCCTTCTTCTCGGCTTGCGAGGGCGCGCTGAGTGTCACGGTGATATACGGAGCGGTCGAGCCCATGCGGGAGGCGCACCCGGCCGGCAGCTTGGCCTCGGCCCTGTCGGGCAGCGCCCAGCCGGTGAATCCGGAGTCGAGGGGCATCGCGCCCTTCGGCAGTCCGAGGGCGCTCTTGGTGTCTTGGACGGTCAGTCCGTAGACACCGCGAGGTGAGGAGCTGTCCTCGGTGTCGCGCTCTACGTTGCACGACTTGAACACGGAATGGTCGCCCGAGCCCTTCCGCTCCCACTCGCTTGCGCTGACGACACCCCCTGGCCGTCGTCGATCAGTTCTGCCGTCGGCCGACTGAGCGACCCGAAGCACAGGGTCTCCGGAGGTCGCGATTCCTCGTGATCAGGCCAGAAGGTCGCCACGAGAACGCCGACCGTGGCGACGCCCAGGACGGTGGTCAGCGGCAGCCACCTCTTGTTCATCAGTAGCGCTCACCCATCTTCCTGTCGGCGTCCTTGATCCCGTTCTGGTACCACTGCTGCGCGGTTGGCCGGAGACCGTCCTCGTACTCGCCGGGGCTCGCGTCCAGCTCCGAGGGGCTGGGACCGCGCTCCTTGGCCGTCTGGCGCAGCACGGCGTACATTTCACGCTCGCCGTTGTCGTAGTGGTTGATCATGTTGTTGCGGGTCTCGGCGTCGACCTTGGCGTTCAGGCCGTTCATGTACTCGGCCGTGGCGACGTCGACCGACCGCTGGATGGCGTCGCCGGCGACCGGGATGGCTGTCAGCGGGGCTCCGATGCCGTGGAAGTTCATCATCTCGTTCCAGCTGTTGGCGTCCTTCTGCGCCTGGCCGAGGTCGTAGATGGCGTCGCCGCGCACTCCGTCGATGTGGCCGAGGACGGCCGAGAACTGCTTGATCCACGCCCGCAGCTCCGGATCCTCCTCGGCGCCCGGCCAGTCACCGTCCTCCATGAAGTACTTCAGTTGTCCGTGGTGTGGGGGTCGAAGTAGTGAGTGGCGGCGGAAGGGTTGCGGCTCATCGCGTTGAGGAGGCCCTTCATCGGGTCTTCCTGCGTCCCCTGCCAGTTCTTCATGATGCCGTCGTATGCATCCTTGTCGTTCGTCTCCCACTCGCGGATGCTGTCGCCGACCTCGCTGGGGAACGCCTCGCTGTAGACCGGGTCGTCCTTGCCCTTGCAGAACGGGTCGTCCTTGGGGTCCTTCGGGTCGTACGGCTTGTCTCCGGCGTCGGCGGCCATCAGGTCGGCGAGCGCGCTCAGGCCGGCCGCTCCGCCCTTCAGCTGCCCGGGGTGCTGGTTCGGCAGGCCGTTGCCGTCGCGGGGGCCAGGCCGATGAGTCGGTCGGTCCAGGCCGACGTCGTCCCGCCCGGGGATCCGTTCGGCGAGTCGGGCTGGGTGGCGGTCGCGAGGGTGCCCGACAGGGCCTGTAGAGGCGGGCGTCGGTCGCGGAGACCGAGCCGTCGCGGCCGCCGTGCTCCAGGCTGCCGGCGAGCAGCAGCACCGCCTCCTGGTCCTCGCGACCGTTGTAGCTGAGGAGACCGGGCAGTAACCCTGCTATGCAGCGACACCCGTTCGGACATCTACGACGCGGCCATCACTCTGACCCGGTTTCCTGCATCAGCAACACACACGATCGATCCCGGCCTCCTGGCCGCGCCCACCGACAGACGCGCACAGCAAGCGGGCGCCATCCTCGCTGTGCGCCGTGCCGACCATCACGGTGACACCATCCGGAACCTCGCGAAGGACCCCGCCTTACACCATTCGTCGCACCGCGGCCGAGACCGCAGCGCACAGCGCAAGCGACACCCCGCTCCATCCCGCACTCCTGCAAGCCCTCGACCTCCTGGCCCCACCCCCACGCCAGCATCCGACGTATTGCACTCGGCGTCCCTCGCGACGCAGCCGGGCGTTAGGGACCGCCGCTACCCCACTGGCGGCTGCTACGGCAAACCAGCCACAGCACAGGTACGCGACCACTCCGGCCTTGAGGGCCCCGCACGCACGAAACCGTGGGGACGCGCATCTCAGTGCTAGGCGCCCGGCCCACCACTGAAGGTCCGTCACGTCAACGGCGCCGCCGCACCGTGATCAGGATCTGGCTCAGCACGGCCGCCGCAGCACGGCGGCGAGCCGGGCGCGAGGACCACACTGCCGGGAGGACCACGCCGGTGAACAGCGCCATGAACATCAGGGCAAGCAGCACGATCGCGTGTGAGGTCAGCCAGCGCACGCAGGTTCCTTCCTCTCGGACGGCCGCCAAGTGCGGCCGGGGTCCGAGTCTGCGACCACCGCGCTCCCATGGGACCGATCGCTGAAAAAAGCCGAAGACGGTGGCATCAGTGCAGGTCACGTCATACGCTGGCGAAGGTTTTCCCAAAGGCAGCGGAAACGGGGGGTGCCGCATGGGGGATGCAACGGGCGCCGTGGCGGACTTCTGCGCCACGCTCCGCCGCACCGTGCGCGGCTGCGGTGTGTCACAGACGGAGCTCGCCCGGGTGCTGAACCGGAGCGACTCAGCCGTGTCCATGCTCCTGAACGGCCAGCGCGCGAGGGCCCCCCAACTGGACGAGATCCTGCCTATCGTGAACCACTGCCGCAACCGGGTAGGCACCCACCCCCCGCCCGGCCTCGTCCTGGACCCGGCGTGGTGGCGCGCACGCCTCGCCGAACTGGAGGAAACGGCGGAGGGCCAGCGACGCCGACGGCCTAGGCATGCCCAGGAGCGGTTACCCATCGAGCTGCCGGAGGCCGTCCCGTTCGACTTCGAATCAGCCGTCAAGGTCTTGGTGGGGCATCAGGACGGTTTCAAGGGCATAGACGCGGAGATCCTCGAACCGCTCAGGCTGGTCGGTGCAGGGCCCAGCGAGCTACCCAGACTCTTCAAGAGCTTCGGCGCCCGGGTCCGTGCTTGCAGTGGCACCGCGAGGACAGCGCTACTGTGTGCGGCGGACGTGGTCCTCCTCGTAGGCGCATTCTGCGACGCGGTCGGGCGGCTCGGGGCCGTACGCGAGGCTGAGGCGACGGTGCAGGTAGACCTCCAGGCCCAGGTGCTCGAAGAGCTCGGCCGGGTGGCGCTCGGATCCACCCGTGTCCGATCCCCGTCCGAGCTCCGTGCCGAGATCGCAACCGCCTACGCGGCATCCGCCGACCTCATGGCACTCGGCGGCTACAGCGGATCGTCACCTGACGAACTCGCACACCTGTCCCTGCGCCGCTACGAGGCCCTGCACGCCGCGGTCACCTGGGACTCCCCTGAGTTGCGCCTCACCTCGGAGACGTACGACCCTGACGAAGAGGCGGAGAGGCAGCAGGCGACCGCGGACCGGGTCGGCCTCATCGGACTGGGCGTGCACCTCAAGGAGTTCGCACACGCCGACCCGGCCACCGCGCGGCAACGAGAACTGCTTCGTGCGCCGATCGCCGCTGCTGACGGGGCGGGGCCGGTGATTCCCTCCCTGGCAGCCGGCTACGTAAACCCGGCCTTCCGCGTGGCCGGCCCCCCGGCCGACTGGCGGCTGTCCGCCGACACCTGGTGGGAGGGCCGACCCCTCAGAGAGGACATCGCGGGATTCCTTGCCGCACACCTCCTCAGCCACCAGGCCACCCAGGCGCCCCTGCTGGTGCTCGGCCACCCGGGCTCGGGGAAGTCACTGCTCATGAAGCTCATCGCGGCCCGATTACCGCAATCTGAGTTCTCGTGCCTGCACGTCGAGCTCCGGCACGTTCCTGCCGAACTCGACGTCCAAGGACAACTCGAGTGGGCCCTGTTCAGATCGTCCGGGTGCCGGGCGACTTGGCCGGACGCGCTGCCCTCCGGTGAGGCCGTCCGAGTCGTCCTGCTGGACGGGCTGGACGAGCTGCTACAGGCAGGCGCGGGCCGGCTCGACATGAGCAGGCAGTGGCGGTACCTGAGGAGTATCGAGCAACTCCAGCAGCACGAATACGAACTGGGCCGACCGGTCATCTTCATCGTGACGAGCCGAACCGTGGTCGCCGACCAGGTACTGACCCCCACGGCCGCTACGGTCCTCCGCCTTGAGCCCTTCGACGACGCGCGCATCGTTTGCTGGCTGGAGGTCTGGCAGGCAACGAACCGGCGTTACTTCGCCGCACACAACGTCGAACCGCTCTCCTGGGACGTGGTGCGCCCGTACCGGGATCTGGCGCGCCATTCCCTACTCTTACTCATGCTCGCACTGTACGACGCGACCGGGAATTCGCTCCGTCGCCTGGGCGGCCGGGACATCCGCCGCGTCGATCTATACGAGCGGCTCCTGGTGGAGTTCGTCCGACGCCAGGTCGTCAAACACGACGACCCGCTGCCACCTTCTGCCGAAGCCGAAGCGGTCGAGAAGGAGCTCGGGCGACTGGGCGCGATCGCTATCGGGATGTTCAACCGCCGCAGCCAAAGCCTTACGGCGGGCGAAGCGGATCACGATCTCGGCGGTCTGCTCGGCGAAGCCGGCTCCGCTCTGCTCTTCGGCCGGTTCTTCTTCGTACACGAGGCGCAGGCGGTGGTCGCGGAGGAACGCCTGCGCTCGTACGAGTTCCTGCATGCGACGTTCGGTGAGTACCTGGTCGCCCGGCTGGTTTGCGACGAGCTGGGACGGATGCGCGCCGGAGCTGAGCGGGGCGCGGCGGCGGGGGGCGACGACGCGGTGCTCCGAGCCCTATTGTCGTTCGTCCCGCTCAGCGACCGCACCCAAGTCCTCGACACCCTCCGGGAACTGGCGGGACCATCTGGACCACGCTGGCACCGCGGCCTGCCGGGGCTCCTGCGGACCCTGTTCCACACGGACGACCGCGCCAGTGACGGGCTGTCCGACGTCACGTACCGTCCAGCCCCTCGGAGGCGCACCGAACAGGACGCGGTCTACGAGGCGAACCTCCTCCTGCTCGCCCTTGTCGTCGAAGACGGCGTCCGGGCCGCGGACTTCCTGGCGGTCGCGGATCCCGTCGAGCGGTGGTGGCGATGCGCACAGTTCTGGCGCTCCCAGTTCGGTGAGGCGTCCTGGGAAGCCTTCGCCCGTTCGGTGTCTGTGGAGAGAGCCGCCACCCCAGCCGACGGCACACGCACGGGCGACCTACAGATCTCCCTTCAGGGGACCACCGAACTCGCGGGCGACGTGTCCTGGATCCTACGCCGCAGTGTGCTGGGGCCGGCCACCTACCACGACGCACGAGGGGTGGACGCCGCCGATCTGACCAGGCGGCTGTCCCTCCTATGCGACACGGACGTGCAGCACGTACTCCACGCTCTGGCACCTCTATTGCGGAGCTTGCCAAACACCCTTCGCACGTACCGCGTCGACCAGGAGCAGCGGGCCGTATCGGGGGCGCACGCCCTCTTGGGCTTGTTGTGCCGGGACGCGCATCAACCTCTCGCCGCACACTATGCCGATGTCCTGAATGTGCTGCGACACCTGCCCGAGCCGGAGCGCCCGCCCGTCACGGATTTCCTCGTACGCCACCTCGTCCATGACGCCGCTTGGCTGCCGGAGGAGATCGTCCAGTCTCTCCTCGTTGAGGTGATCCGACCGGGTGCCGCAAGCGACGGGACCCTATGGGGAGCACTTTGGCCCGTGCTTGAGGCGTACGTGATCCGCGGGTTGGAACGGGTGGATCCGGAGCAGGAGAAAGCGGAGTTCAAGGCCCTGGTCGGCCACCTTCGCCGTTACGCGGCGCTGTCCCGCGGACCGCAGGAACGCCTGCAGCAGATGTTGAGGGAGGCGGGGAGCACCCAGATCTGGGCGGAGGGGGTGTGGGGCCCGGGGAGCGCGGCATTGGAGCGGGGGCGCAGGCTGCTCGAGGAGCTGCCCGCGGACACGCGGGACCCGGGGCTAGTCATCGGACTTCTGCGGCTGGCTCATGAACTGGGACAGCAGGAGTGGCTTGGCGCGCATGCCGAGCCACTCCTGCTGACTCTGCGGCCGGCCGACGTGCTCCGGATGCGCGCGAGCGACGCCGACGTCCTGCGGCCCGTGGTGCGGGACGCCGGACTGCTGGGCTCGCTCGAGACGATCCGGGAAATCTGGCGTGGTCCCGCCAGGGGCGGCGGGACGGGCCCGGGCTAAGAGGCACTACGTCGAGGCGCCAACCGTGCTCACGGCCGACGAGCCCCTGCGGATAGCGGATTTCCTGGCTGGCCTCGATGTCAGCCTCGCTCCAGATCTCCGAGCGCAAGCTCGGCCTGGAAGCGAGGTTTCCCGAGTTCCTCCACCACCTGCTCCCACCGACCAGGGCCACCGTCCGCAGCGATGCGCTCCGTGAGCTGGAGCAGATAGAACAGAATCACGTGACGAGCTGCTTGAACGGCTGGCTCCGCTGGCCAGCTGAACAGCATCGTTTGACCGCCCCGAGGCCGCGCTCCACCCTGCCGAGTTCCACAGCGTTGGCGGCAACGGGCCTTCCTCCGTTCCACGCGGAGACGGCCGTGTCGCTCCAAGAGCACATGAACGACAAGGCCCTGCCCAAATCCCGGTGGGCGGGCGGCACGGATGTCTGCACCCCAAGATGACACCTTGGGAATGGGCCAGCAGACCGGAGGAAAGCTTGCCGGAAGGGCATCCGCGTGACGCCGACGACGAATGCCGCAGGGCTACTCCACGGAAGTCCACAGTGGGGTTAGCCGGGCGACCTCGAGTCGGATGCGTTCGAGTGTCCGTCGGAAGTCGTCGCGCCCGATCACGTCGGCGTCAATCAGCTGCGGCGCCGATGCGCTTGTGGCGCACCTTGACCCGGTCAAGGTGCGCCACAAGCGCATCCAAGAGGGTCAGGTCCCCAACTGGTCCCCAAAACGATCTTGAGGCCGTATCGGATGCTTCCGATACGGCCTCTGACCTGCGTATTCGCAAGTCGGGACGACAGGATTTGAACCTGCGACCCCTTGACCCCCAGTCAAGTGCGCTACCAAGCTGCGCCACGTCCCGTTGTGCTTCCGGCGTTCTGCCCGTTTGGGGGCTTCCCGTCCCGGCGGCACATGCAGAACATTACCGCACGTTGAGGGGTGCGCATGCACGGGTATCCGGGGCGGGGCAGGATGGCGGGGTGAGCGGACGGGATCGGGATGCCGAGGGGCGGGCGCGCAGTGCGCGGCCGCGGGACGGGTTGGGGCGGCCGCTGCCTTACGGGGAGCCGGGGGTGGCGCGTCAGCCCGAGGGGCTGGTGCGGACACCGGCGGAGACGGTGGCGGAGGCGCAGCGGCTGCTGGACGCCGGGATGCCGTTCCACGCGCACGAGGTGTTCGAGGACGCCTGGAAGTCGGGGCCCGAGGAGGCGGCCCCGCTCTGGCGGGGGCTCGCGCAGCTGGCGGTCGGGCTGACGCACGCCGCACGCGGGAACGCGGTCGGCGGGGCGCGGCTGCTGCGGCGCGGGGCCGATGGGTTGGACGGGTCGGGCGCGGAAGGTGCCGCGTACGGGATCGACGTGCCGGGGCTGGTGCGCTGGGCGCGGGAACTGGCGGTGCGGGTGGAGGGCGGACGGGAGGTCGACGCGGCCGACGAGGCGCCCCGGCTCCTCCCCGGCGTACGACCGCCCGCCGGGGAGGAGGAGTAGGTCAGCCGGCGTCCGGGGCGGGCTGGAGCAGGTCCCAGCGGTTGCCGTAGAGGTCCTCGAAGACGGCGACCGAGCCGTACGGCTCGTGCCGCGGCTCCTCCAGGAAGCGGACGCCCTCGGCGGTCATCCTGGCGTGGTCGCGGGCGAAGTCGTCCGTGTGGAGGAAGAAGCCGACGCGTCCGCCCGTCTGGTCGCCGACCCGGGCGCGCTGGGTGTCGTTCTTGGCGCGGGCCAGCAGCAGCGCGGACTCGGTGGCCCCGCGCGGGCGCACGACGACCCAGCGGGAGCCGTCCGGGCGCGGGGTGTCCTCGACGAGGGTGAAGCCGAGGGCGCGGGTGTAGAAGTCGACGGCCTCGTCGTAGTCGTGGACGACGAGGGCGGTCAGGGCGATGTGGGATGGCATGCCGCTATTGTGCGCCGAGGAGGACGACCTCCAGGGTGCGGGGACCGTGGACGCCCTCCACCCGGTCCAGTTCGATGTCGCTGGTGGCGGACGGGCCGGAGATCCAGGTCAGCGGGCGGCTCGGGTCCAGCCGTTCGAGGGCCTGCGGGACGGAGTCCACTACCTGGGCGGGGACGCGGACCACGCAGATGTGGTGGTCCGGGATCAGGGTGATCCGCCGCCGGCCCTGGTCGGGGCCGCCGTCCAGGACGATGGTTCCCGTCTCGGCGATGGCGAGGGCGCAGCCGGTGACCACGCTGTCCACGGCGTCGAGTTCGTACGGGGTGGACACCGCCCTGTCGTGGATGCGGGTCGCGTCGGCGGCCGCGAGCCAGTGCGGGGGCAGCGCCGGCGGTACGAGGACCGTATCCGACCCCCGCTGCGCGAGCAGCCGCATCAGCAGCAGCGGCAGGCCCTCCTCGTCGGTGCGGTGGACCTTCGCCCGGTACTCCGTGAGGTTGGCGGCGAGCAGGTCCGCGGCCTCGGCGGGAGTGCGCTCGCCGTGCACGCGGAGGTAGTCCCGCGGGACGGCCGGGTTCGCGTCCGCCCCGGCCCCCGGGGTGGCCAGGGCCCGGCGGATGCGGGCCAGGATGACGTCCTTGCTGCTCATGCGCGGCCTCCCCGCTCGCGGGCCCACCAGTCGCGGAACGGCTGCTCCGGGAGTTCGGGCAGCTCGCGGCTGTCGGTCCAGGCACGCCCCGGCCCCGGCAGCCGACGCGGCCGGAGCCTGCGGGCCCGGGCCAGGAGCCGCTCCCCCGCCCGCAGCGCGCCCGGGCGGTCCAGCAGCAGCCGGGCGGCGCGCATCGCGGCCCGCTCGGCGGCGTGGCCGCGGGCGGGCCGGATCACCGTACGCAGGCCCTCGCGGGTCACCGGCCCGCCCTGGGCGACCCGTTCGCGCAGGTGGACCAGGATCTCGGGGATGTCGATGGCGACGGGGCACACCTCGTAGCAGGCGCCGCACAGGGTGGAGGCGTACGGCAGCGAGGCGTCCACGGGACTGGCGGTGCCGCGCAGTTGGGGGCTGAGGACGGCGCCGATCGGGCCGGGGTAGACGGAGCCGTAGGCGTGTCCGCCGGCGCGCTCGTAGACGGGGCAGACGTTCAGGCAGGCGGAGCAGCGGATGCAGCGCAGCGCCTGGCGGCCCACCTCGTCGGCGAGGGTGTCGGTGCGGCCGTTGTCGAGGAGGACGAGGTGGAAGGCGGAGGGGCCGTCGCCGTCCGCGGCGGCGGTCCACATCGTGGTGTACGGGTTCATCCGCTCGGCGGTGGAGGAGCGCGGCAGCGTCTGGAGGAAGATCTCCAGGTCGCGGAAGGTCGGGACGACCTTCTCGATCCCGACGACCGAGATGAGGGTGTCGGGGAGGGTCAGGCACATCCGGCCGTTGCCCTCGGACTCGAAGACGACCAGGGTTCCGGTCTCGGCGACCATGAAGTTCGCGCCGGAGACGGCGACCTTGGCACGCAGGAACTTCTCGCGCAGGTGGCGGCGCGCGGCCTCGGCCA
Organism: Streptomyces sp. NPDC046876; assembly: GCF_040645035.1. Classification (NCBI taxonomy): domain Bacteria; kingdom Bacillati; phylum Actinomycetota; class Actinomycetes; order Kitasatosporales; family Streptomycetaceae; genus Streptomyces; species Streptomyces sp. NPDC046876. Next base: position 45,289 of record NZ_JBEYXK010000050.1, read on the forward strand.
GCTCGCGCGGGTCGTCGCCGAGCCCGTCGGGGGCGGGGCGGCCCCAGCGGCCCATCTCCCGCACGAAGACGTCCCGGATCTCGCCGCGGTTGAGGTGGATGGCCGGGACCAGGATGTGGGAGGGGCGGTCGTGGCCGAGCTGCACGATGAGCTCGGCGAGGTCGGTCTCGTACGCGGCGATCCCGGCGGCCTCCAGCGCCTCGTTGAGGCCGATCTCCTGGGTGGCCATCGACTTGACCTTGACGACCTCCCGCTCGCCGGTGGCCAGGACCAAGCCGGTGACGATCCGGTTGGCCTCGGCGGCGTCGGCCGCCCAGTGGACGGTGCCGCCGGCGGCGGTCACCGCCTCCTCCAGCTGGAGCAGGTAGCGGTCGAGATGGCGCAGGGTGTGGTCCTTGACGGCCTTTCCGGCGGCGCGCAGCCGGTCCCAGTCCTCGAGTTCGGCGACGGCGCGGGCCCGTTTGTCCCGGATCGTGTGCGTGGCGTGCCGCAGGTTGGCGCGCAGGACCTCGTTGTGGACCGCCTCCCGCGCGGCGGCGGGGAAAGCCGGCATACCGACGAACGTCCCCGTCCCCGTCCCCGTCCCCGTTCCGATTCCGATTCCGGTTCCGGTTCCGGTTCCGTCCGCCCTGTCCGCCCCGTCCGCCCTGTCCGTGCTGTCCGTGCTGTCCGTCATGCGTACGGTTCCTCCTCCGTCGAGGCCAGGATCTCGGCGAGGTGCAGCGTCCGCAGCGGCGTGCCGCTGCGGCGCAGGATGCCGTCGAGGTGGGCCAGGCAGGAGTTGTCGGCTCCGCACAGCACCTCCGCTCCCGTGGCCGCCGCGGCGGCCGTCTTGTCGGTGCCCATCGCGGCGGACACGTCCGGGTTCTTCACGGCGAAGGTGCCGCCGAAGCCGCAGCATTCCCCGGCGCCCGGCAGCTCGACCAGCTCCAGGCCCTTCACGGCGGCGAGCAGCCGGCGCGGCCGGTCCCCGAGCCCGAGCTGGCGCAGGCCGTGGCAGGACGGGTGGTAGGTGACGGTGTGCGGGAAGTACGCGCCGACGTCCGTCACCCCGAGGACGTCGACCAGGAACTCCGTCAGCTCGTGCACCCGCGGGGCCAGGTCCACTGCCAGCTCAGCCAACTCGGAGCCCCGGCCCTCCCGCTGTGCCAGGGCGCCGATGCGCGGGTAGTGGGCGCGGAGCATCGCCGCGCAGGAGCCCGACGGGGTGACCACGTACCGGTGGCCGGCGAAGGCCTCGGCGGTGCGCCGCAGCAGCGGTTCGCTCTCGCGGCGGTAGCCGGTGTTGTACTGGGGCTGACCGCAGCAGCTCTGGGCCGCCGGGAAGTCCACCTCGACCCCGAGCCGCTCCAGCAGGCGTACGACGGCGATGCCGGTCCGGGGGTACAGCGCGTCGTTGACGCAGGTGACGAACAGGGCGGCGCGCATGACGGGCAGAATAGCCGGGTGAAGAAGTTCTCAGTGATCGGCATAGGCGCGGGCGACCCGGACCACCTGACCCTCCAGGCGGTCAAGGCGATCGGCGCGGCGGACGCGTTCCTCATCCTGGAGAAGGGCGAGGAGAAGGCGGACCTGACCGGACTGCGGCGCACGATGCTCGATGCGCATGCCCGCCCCGGCCACCGGCTCGTGGAGGGCCGCGACCCGGACCGGGACCGCACCCCGGAGCGGTACGCGCCCACGGTGGACGGCTGGCGCAGCGCGCGGGCCGAGATTTTCGAGCGGTTCATCGCCGAGGACCTGGCGGACGGCGAGACGGGCGCGTTCCTGGTCTGGGGCGACCCCTCCCTGTACGACTCCACCCTCGCGATCCTCGACGAGGTGCTGGAGCGGGGCCGGGTGGCGTTCGAGCACGAGGTCGTGCCCGGCATCAGCAGCATCTCCTCGCTGCTGGCCCGGCACCGCACCACCCTCAACCGGGTGGGGCGGCCGGTCCAGATCACCACCGGCCGGCGCCTGGCCGAGGGCTGGCCGGGCGACGTGGACGACGTGGTGGTGATGCTGGACGCCCGGCACGCCTTCACGGCCCACCTCGACCAGGACCTGTACATCTACTGGGGTGCGTACGTGGGCACCCCGGACGAGATCCTGGTCCAGGGGAAGCTGGCGGAGGTCGCCGGCCGGATCGAGGAGCTCCGCACCGAGGCCCGCGCCCGCAAGGGCTGGATCATGGACACGTACCTGCTCAGGCGCGCCTGAGGTAGGCCGGCAGGACGGCGGCGAGGCGTTCGTACTCTTCGGGGCGGTTGTAGAGCTGCCCGCAGACGCGGATGCCGCCGCCGCCCGGCCAGGGCCAGACGAGCACCCGGATGCCGTGCTCGGCGGCGATCCGCTCGCGCAGGGCGCGGGCGGCGTCCGGGGTTTCGGCGAAGCCGGGGGGCAGCCGCAGGGAGCGCATGGCCAGGCCCTCGGTGTACGGGAGCGGGGTGATCCCGGGGAGTTCGGCGAGCAGGGCCGCACCGTGGGCGGCGAGCGCGCTGTTGTGGGCGCGGACCTTGCCGGCGTCGAGCCGGGCGAGCAGGTCCAGGCCTTCGGGGGCGGCGAGCCAGCCGGTGTAGTCGGCGGTGGCCCGGTTCTCGACGGAGCGGGGGAATCCGTGGGCGTCCTCCCAGGAGGGGACCAGGGCCCGTACGCGCCCGCGGTGGGCGGGGGCGACGGCGAGGACGGCGGTGCCGGAAGGGGCGTAGCCCCACTTGTGCAGGTTCCCGAACCAGAAGTCGGCGCCGCCGGCGAGCGGGTCGGCGAGCATGCCGGGGGCGTGGGCCCCGTCGACGACGGTGGTCACGCCGCGCGCCTTGAGCTCGGCGAGCAGCCGGGGCGAGGCGATGAGCCGGGCGGTGGGCGAGCTGATGTGGTCGAGCAGGACGACCTTCGTACGGGGGGTGAGTGCGGCCAGCACGGTCTCGCGGACGGCGTCCTCGTCCGGGAGGCACGGGTCCAGGCCGACGGTGGTGACGGGTGCGCGGCGGGCGGCGGCCGCGGTGACGGTGCCGTAGCCGTGGTCGGTAACCAGGATCTCGTCGCCGTCGTCGAAGGTGATGGCGTCGAGGGCGAGGTTGGCGCCCTCGGTGGCGTTGGAGACGAAGGCGAGCCCGTCGGGGTCGGCCGCGGCGTGTGCCGCGCCGTCCGCCGCGCCGCCGGCCGCCAGGTGGGCGGCGACCCGGGCGCGGGCGGCGGCGATGCGGTCGGCGGCGCCGATGAAGAAGGCGTCGGGGTCGGCGTGGAGCTCCTCGCGCAGCGCCGCCTGGGCCTCCTGGACGGGGACGGGGACGGCGCCGAACGAGCCGTGGTTGAGGTGGGCGATGCGGGGGTCCAGCCGGAACAGGGCCGGGCCGCCCGGGAAGACGGTGGCCGCCGTGGCCGCGGTGGCGGGTGTCGTGCGGATCGGGTTGCGCGGCTCGGTCACGGGTCCTCCGGGAGGGGTAGGGCGGGGGCGGTCGTCCTTTACCCGGATGATCGGGCGCCGCGCGGCAGCCGTGAAGAGCCAATTCCGCCAGGGTGGTCTGGCCCGTCGCCCCACCGGATGGCCCGATGCCTGTGACGGGGGTCCGGCAACTCCAGCCCCACCGCCCCGCGCGGCTTCGAAGCCCAGCTCCGGCAACTCCAGCCCCGCCGGCGATTGAGGCGCGGGTCCGGGCAGAGCCCGG